>JBIPND010000326.1:0-4645 GCA_044374015.1 Luteolibacter sp.
CTTTCCCCTTCACCTCCCGGCCGCCGGGCCAGTTAGCGGCGGTCACAGACGCGCCGCTACAGGGCGCATGGGACGCTTGTAGCGGCGTCTCTATGAGCGACGATGCCAATGAAATGCGCGGAGCATCTTCATTGGCTTTCCCCTTCACCTCCCGGCCGCGGGGCCAGTTAGCGGCGGTCACAGACGCGCCGCTACAGGGCGCATGGGCCGCTTGTAGCGGCGTCTCTATGAGCGTCGCGCCCATGAACCGCGCGAAGCCTCTTCACCCGCACAGCTTCCGCCCATTCCATCACCCGCCTCTTGAACTCCTCCCGATCACGCCAGTGATCCACGTGGCTGGCGCGTCTCGCCCCAACTCTTTATTTCCCAATCCCACTTGGATTTCAGTTATCCTTCCTCCTCTTCCCTTTGTGTTCTTTGCGTTCTCTGCGGTTCAAAATTTTCCCCCTTCCACTCAAAGATGTTCCGCCGCACCCTGTTCCAACTCTTCTTCTCGGCCTTGGGAGCCGTGGACTGCGGGCTTGGCTGAAGAGCAGACGGACTGAAGTCCCGGACTACGTTTGGAGAGACGCGAAAACCGCCTTCCCGGGGAGGAAGACCGCTTTCTTGAATTCTGACAGTTGGTCGCTGCGACTTAGAACTCCAATCTCGCTCCAACTGTCACGTTGTTGGAGCGATAGTCGGAGCTTCCCAACTGGCCGTCGTAATAGCCATCCACGCTGAAGGTCGGGGTGATCCGGACATCGACGCCCCCGCCGATCATGGCGCGGTTGCGGTCCATGTGGGGACCGTCCACCGAGAAGACCGGGCCGCTGCCGTCGGCGAGGCGGGAATCCATCGACTGGGTGCTGTCGAGCAACTCATGCTGCCACGCAAGGCGCACCTGATCTGCCGGGTTCCACCACTGACCACCGTGGCATCGGTGTAGGTCGAGACGCCCGTCATGATCAGGGTTCCGGTTCCAGTTTTGGTCAGTCCGCTGCTGCCTCCGACGACACCGTTGATGACCAGCCCGGCGGTCTTGTTCACCGCAACAATCTGGGAGGAATCGCCCACAATCAGCCGGACAAGTAGACACGCCGTCGCCGCGTCATCGACGCGCGGCTGCGGGCTTCGGCTTGAGTTACAATTCCTCACTCGTCCCTTCCCAGAGCGGGGATTTCCATTTACTGCTGCGGCGTGCTTCGCTCGCTGCGTTTGATGGATTTCCGATGTTTTCAATCGCTGGACCTGGTGGTTCCGGCGGAGGGGGCGATCTTGATCGGCGACAACGCGCAGGGGAAAACCTCGATTTTGGAGGCGCTGTGCGTGTTGGTCCGGCTGCACTCGCCGCGCAGCCACCGGATGGCGACGCTGGCCCGGATCGGCAGCAAAGGTTTTGGCATCGCCGGAGATCCTTGGGGAAACGAGCGCCAGCTCCGCCACTCGCGCGAGGGGTTGGTGCTTAAAGTGGACGACGAACCCCGCCGCAGCCAGAACGCCTACCTCGAAGATGGCGGGCTGGTGGTGTGGATGGGCAACGAGGATCTGGAACTCGTCCGCGGTCCCGGCGAGGGACGCCGGCGCTATTTGGATTTCCTCGGCGCGCAGATCGATCCGGCATACCGGCGGTCGTGGTCGCGCTACCGCCGCGCGCTCAAGGCGAAGAACCTGCTGTTGAAGGAAGGGCGGCCGCGCGATGCGGAAATTCTTTCTTACGAGGAAATCATGGTCGAACACGGCACCGTCATGATGGAGACCCGCGCCCGCCTCATCGAGGAGCTCGGCCCGCTCGCGGCGGAGGCCCAGCGCACGGTTAGCGGCCGCGACGAACCGCTGACCCTGCGCTATCTGCCAGCCAGCGGCCCGGATCTGCGCGAGTCGATGCTTCAGGCCAAGGAGCGCGAAACCCGGATGCGCCAGGCGGTCGTCGGCCCGCACCGCGACGACCTCGACCTGCGGCTCCACGGCATGCCCGCGTCCGACTTCGCCAGCGAGGGCCAGCAACGCACGCTCGCTCTCGCGCTCAAGCTCGCCCAGGGGAAACTGCTGGAGCAGCGGCGCGGGAAACCGCCGGTCTATCTGATGGACGACATCTTCGGCGAGCTCGACCCGGGCCGCCGCAACGCGCTGATGGGCCACCTGCCGCCGCTGGCACAAAAGTGGATCACCACCACCCATCTGGACTGGCTGAAGGAAACGCCGGAGCTGGCCGACATCGCCCGCTTGCGGGTGAAAAACGGCGCGGTGGCCGCGGAGTGAGCGGAAGTTTTTTTAGGTGAAGCCGTTGGATTTCGGTTTATGGTCCCCTCCGAAACCGATGGAAGAGCACGACGACAGCCCCTTGACGCCTCTGGATGATCTTGTCGTCGTCGGGCGCTATCCGAATCTGCGGGAAGCCCACGACCATGGCTTGGTGATCCTGGCGATGGGCGAGGCCTGCTGGGTTTCTGTTGGAGAAAACGGCGGCGACTATCAGCTGCACGCGGAACCGCAGGCGGCGGCGGAAATCCTCCACGAATTGCAAATCTACGCCGGCGAGCAGGACGATGCGCGGCGGGTGCGGAGCCGGCCGGAACCGGTGGAGACCTTTCATTATTCCGCCGGTTGGGAGCTGCTGGTTCTGTGGGCGGCCAGTCTGCTGGTGGTTTTCTATCAACAAATGCAGGACCCGTCGCTCGCCGGGCGGGCGGCCTCGTCGAGCATCGGCCTGATCGGCCGCCACGAATGGTGGCGGCCGTTCACCGCGCTGTTCCTGCATTCGGATGCCGGCCACCTCGCAGGCAACCTGGTGAGCGGGGTGGTTTTCGGCGCGCTGGTTTCGCGCTCGCTCGGGCCGCTGCGCGCATGGTGCCTGATTCTCGCCTGCGGCACGCTGGGCAACATCCTCACCTCGCTGCTGAGCTATCCGGAGCCGTTTCTATCCATCGGCGCGTCGACCGCGGTCTTCGGCGCGCTGGGCATCCTCACCGGTTTGGGGTTCGCGGTCTCGATCCGCCAGCAGTCCGGCAGGTCGTGGGCCAAGGTGGCCGCGCCGGTGATGGCGGGGCTGGTTTTGTTAGGCTGGCTGGGCGGCGGCAGCGGCAGCACCAACACCGACGTGTTGGGCCACGCGTTCGGCTTCAGCAGCGGGCTAATTTCCGGGATGATCGTCGGCGAATTCCGCCAGAAATCGGCGAAGGTGCCGGTGCTATCGATGATTTGATATTCCGGCCCGCAGGATGCCGTCGGTTAGAATCCGGGCGCGCAGGCCGCCGCGGAAGTTTTGTTTGAGGAACTCCTCGGCCCCAGGCGCGACGGCCTCGTCCATCCAGTAGCAGGGTTTGCACTCCTCGGAGCCCTCGAAGTCGATACCTTGAAAACGGAATTTCCTGCCCACCCACTGCTCGAGATCGACCCCGCGGACGATCAGGTTGCGGCGGAACAACGCGCCTGATAGATCCGGCGTTGCAAAGCGCTCGCGCACGGCTTGCACGGCATCGGCATCGAAGAAGGTGACCTGGCCTTTGAAGTTTTCCTTGTAACCGAAATACCGGTCGCCGCGCAGGCCCATGCCGGCGACGCATTCGATTTCGGAGACGCCGCGGATGCCGTGGTTCAGCCGGCCTTTTTCATGCCGGCCGCGGAAATCGTTGCCTGCGGAAATCCAGATTTCCAACAATTCCGCCTGCCATTCCGGCGGAGTTTCGAAGGTTTCCCATTCTTCCGGGGTGTTGGTGTTAGCGAGTGCGCCGGGCGTCACCGGGTCTAGCAGGCGGCAGCCGTGTTCCATCAGGATCCGGCGGGGTCCGCGGAAATCCGCAGCCAGCGACTCCTCTAACAACGGAAGCGCCTCGCGGGCATAATACGCGCACAGCGGTTCCGGCAGGCCGTCGAGTTCGCTGCGGTAGGCGAGGAAGCGCTCCCCTTCCCGCTTTGATTCGACCAGCGTTGTTAAAGTGGCGGGATCGAGCCGCGGCAGGTCGCAGGCCAGCACCAGCCAGTCCGCGTCGGGGCGCAGCCGCATCCCGGCGACGATTCCGGCGAGCGGCCCGACGCCGGGGTCGCGGACGACGGTCGGCGGATCCGAATCGGAAAAGCCCGGCGGAATTTCCTGATCTTCGCGCAGGGAAAGCACCACCGACTCACAACCCGCGCCGCCTAGCAGATCGCAAGCGCGGCGGGCGAGGGTGCGGCCGTCCGGATGCACCAGCGCGGCCTTGTCCCGGCCCATGCGCGAGCTGCGGCCGCCGGCGAGCACGAGGCCGATCAGCGGAGTGGAGGGCGGGTTCGGATTCATCGGCAGAGTTTGTGAAATCGACGGGGCATGGGCAAGCCGATGAAATCGCGAGGTTGAATTCGCGGGCGGCGGTCATAGCCTGCGGCGCATGATGATTTCCGCACCGACACCCGCGCAACGTTTGGCCGCCCGTGCGCGCCCGGACGGGTGCCCGGTGATGCGCCAGCGCTGGGCGGGACTGCTTTTCCTGCATTGGCCGGTGGATCCGGAAATCATCCAGGCGCGGTTGCCCGAAGGGTTGTTTGTGGACACCTACGACGGCCGGGCCTGGCTGGGGGTGGTGCCGTTTTTCATGGAGCGGGTGCGGCCAGTGCTGCTGCCGTCGGTGCCAGGGCTCTCATGGTTTTTGGAACTCAACGTCCGCACGTATGTGCATGATGCCGAGGG
>JBIPND010000023.1:0-13613 GCA_044374015.1 Luteolibacter sp.
GGCAGGACGCGTGGGAGCTTCCTTCCGCGGTCCGGAGTTCAAGCTTCAGCTTGCCTCTTCAAGAGCACGATAAATCGTGAACTCCGGACCGCCATCCGCTGGCACACGATGGATGGCTTCGACGATGACGTTTTGCAGATCCCCGGCAGGACGCGTGGGAGCTTCCTTCCGCGGTCCGGAGTCCAAGCTTTAGCTTGCCTCTTCAAGAGCACGATAAATCGTGAACTCCGGACCGCCATCCGCTGGCACACGGTGGATGGCTTCGACGATGACGTTTTGGCCCGAGATTTTGATTCCCACCCTCGTCCCTAACGACAAAACTCCCGCCGATGACCGAACGCGTATTTCTAGGCTGGGACCAACCGTTTCTCACCAAAGCCGTGACCTGGCTGTTGGAGCGCCGGGATGAACTGCCGCACCTGCTGGTGGTCGTCCCCACCGCCCAGAGCGGGCGGCGCTTGCGCGAGGCGCTCGCGGAGAGCGCCGGAGCCCTGCTGGCCCCGAAAGTGGTGACGCCCGGTTCATTTCTAAAATCCCACGACCCCGAAGTCGCTGAAGACTGGGTCGACCACGTCGCCTGGGTGGAGGTGCTCGAAGCCATCGGCGACTGGACTCCCTACACCGCCCTGTTTCCCGAAAAACCCGGCGACGGCGTCGACTGGGCCGGCGGCCTCGCCCGCGAAATGGTCAAGCTCCGCCGCTCGCTCCAGGAAAACGGGCTGACCCTCAACATCGCCGCCCGCAAACTCGTTGAAACCGTCGAAGCCGAACGCTGGCAAGCCCTCGCCAACCTCGAAACCCTGGTCGAACAAAAACTCAAATCCTGGGGTTTCAAAAGCCGCAGCCGGGCACTCGCCGAAGGACTGCTCCCACCCGCTGGAGCCACTCACATCGTGCTCGCCGGCATCGCGGAAATGCCGCCGCTGGTGGAACGCACGTGGCTGGCTTGGGACGGCAAAATCACCAGCTTGATCGGCGCCCCCGCAAGCGAAGCCGCAAGTTTTTCCGCCAGCGGCCGCCCGTTGGAAATTTGGGCCGAGCGCGCGCTCCCGTGGCCGGACGGCCCCACCGGCAGCGTGCGGGTCACCGCCGATCCACGCCAGCAAGCGGTGGAAGCCTTGCAAATCGTCAGCGATTGCCAAACCGGATCGCACGATCTCGCGCTCGGATCCGCCGATGCCGAAGTCGGCTCGGAACTCGCCCGCACCTTCACCCGCGGCGGCTGGCCGGCCTTTCATCCCGCAGAGACACCCGTCACCACCGGGCTGTCGCGCTGGTTCAAAATCTGGAGCGGCTGGCTGGCGGATCCCACCCTGGCGACCATGGCCGATCTGCTGGCAATGCCGGAAACCGGCGTGCTGGTCGGCGGCAAACGCGCCCAAAAAGCCAAACGCCTCTCCGAACTGCGCGACCGCTGGATGGTCTTGCGCACCGACGACCTGAAGCGCCGGATCACCGCCGAAACCTTCCGCAGCGAGTGGGACAAAAGCTCCGCCGAGGAATTGTTAGCCGCCGCCCAAGCCTTGGAAAAATGGCGCGCCAGCTTCCAACGCGATGACTTCAGTGGAACCATCCAACGATTGCTGGAAACCCTCGGCCGCACCGGCCCGGCCACTCAAGAAAGCTCGCAGGAATTGACGGAGTGGATGACAGCCGCCACACCGATGATGGCCCGGGTCCGCCGCAGCGCCGGATTCTGGATCGAACTCATGCTCGCCGGAATCCCCTCCCCCGCCCCGCTGCCACCGGACGGGCGGGTGGTGGATGTGCAAGGGTGGCTGGAGCTTTTCCACGAACCCGGCAGCCACCTGGTGCTCTGCGGCATGAACGAGGGCAAAGTCCCCGCGCGCAGCGGCGGCGAGCCGTGGCTCAGCGAGGCCAGCCGCGAGCGGCTCGGCCTGATCAAGGATGCCGAACGCGCGGCGCGCGACGCGTTTCTCTATCAGGCGATGCTGGAGGCCCGCCGCGACGGCGGCCGCGTCGATTTGATCTGCGGCAAATCCGGTGCCGGCGGCGATTCGCTGCTGCCCTCGCGCCTGCTGTTAGCCGCCGGCCGCGACGAACTGCCGGGACGGGTGAAAACCCTGTTCCGCGAGATCGAGCCGCCTGAAGCCGGCTTGCGCTGGGAAAAGGACTGGCAGTGGCAACCGCGCAAGGTGGAGCCGCCGAAACGACTCAACGCCACCTCCCTAACCGACTATCTCAACTGCCCGTTCCGCTACTATCTGAAACACGCCGTCGGCATGCGCAGCACGCAAACCGGCCGCGCCGAATGGAACGCCCGCGACTTCGGCACCGTCGCCCACGAAGTGCTCGAGCGCTGGGGCGGCGATCTCAAAGCCCGTGAGTCGCAGGACGCCGATGCGATCCACCAACACCTTTCCCGCGAGCTCGACCGGGTGGTGGCGGAGTGGTTCGACCAACGCATCCCGCTGGCGGTTCGAATCCAGACCGAGGCGCTGCGCCAGCGGTTCCTGTGGCTCGCCCGGGTGCAGGCGCGCGAGCGTGCGGCAGGCTGGGAAATTGTCGATGTCGAGCGCAAGGTGGAGATCCCGGTCGGCGAGGCGTTGATCGTTGCGAAGATCGACCGCATCGACCGCCACTGCGATTCCGGCAAACTGCGGGTGATCGATTACAAAACCGGCAAGGTGGAAGGCGTGGAAAAAGCCCACCGCAAAAAAGTCACCGCCGCCACCGTGTTGCCCGCCCATTTCACGCTGGAGGATCCGGTGGTTTACGAAGGCCGGGAGAAGGGAAAATCCGCGAATTTCCGCTGGCACAATTTGCAGCTGCCGCTCTACGCGATGGCGGTCCTGGGCCGCGAGCAAATCCTGCCGACGCCGTGTTACCTCACCCTGAGCCCCACCGAATCCGAGGTGGACCTGCTCGAATGGACGGATTTCGACCACCACGATCTCGACGCCGCACAAGCCTGCGCGGACTGGGTCGCGGAGCGCATCGCCGCAGGTGTCTTCTGGCCGCCCGCGGAAAAAGTGACCTATGATGACTATCAGATCCTAGCAGCGGGCAGGACCTTGGAGGAAATGATCGCAGGCTCTATCCAGAAGTGATCGATTAGTTAGATAAAGTTGCTTTTGCAGGTATCCACCGCTCATTCGGCGCTGACTCGGACAAAGACCTGTTGGGCGGCAAGCGGCTTAATTCCCGTGATTACGACATCGACCCGCTCGGTGTCCGCATTGATGCTGCTGGCTGTCTGCTGCGCGCCTGCGTCCAGGGTCCAACCGATGAGGGTTGTAGAAGTCCAGACCTTGTAGCGCAAACCGCTGGTCTTGCGCCGCGTATAACTGAAGGTGCCGGTGGCGGGACTGAGTTGCACCACGACGGGCGAATACGACGAACCGCTCTTCGGATTGAGAGCAAAGGCGTATTCCTGTTGGTTGGTTAGACCGTCGCCATCCGGATCGGCGCCCGGATCGCGCTCGGATCCGGCAAGCCCGGAGGTGGTGGCCCATGCATCATAGTCGGCAGACGTGGCGACAGTGTCGACTGTGAGAATCCCGGCACCCGAAAAGCGGCTGTCATCCTTGAAGGTTGCTCCGGAAGCGCTGCTGCCATAGGTGCCGGCGCCTTGTTGGACCGTGCCGAAGAACAGGCTGCCAACCCGTTCATTGGCGGCAGTGGCGATGCTGATTTTGCCGCCGTCGAGAATCAGCTTGTTAGTGTCGGCGAGTGACGATCCGGTGACTGCAAGCGTGCCGCCGGTGACCGTGGTATCGCCGGAGTAGGTGTTGGTGCCATCAAGAATCAAGGTGCCTGCGGTGGCTTTTGTCAGTCCCGCCCCGCCGTTGATCTGGGAGACATTCATGAGTGTGCCGGAGTTGAAACTCGTCGTGATGAGTTGACCCGATCCTCCGATGGCATTGCCATTCATGTTCAGGGTGCCGCCGCTCAGGGTGAGGTTGGTGGTAACCGTGCCGCCCGTGCCGGTGGTGAAGATGCCGTTGGTGGCGCCAACCCCCGCGGTTCCGACCGAGAGCGTGCCGCCGCTCAGGGTGAGCGTGCCATTCACAATGCCGGCGGAGGTGCGCGCGGCGAGGGTGATGCCATGGGTCACGGTGGTGGTGCCACCGCTGATGGCGACCAAGCCGGTGGCGGTGCCGCCCGTCGCCGCCGTGTCGTTGGTGACGGCAAGGGAGGTGATGCCCACCGTAGTAGCGGTCCCAGCGATGTTCAGGGTGCCGGTGATGGTGCCATCGGTGCCGTTTTGAGTCGCCATGGTGACGGCACCCAGGGTGGCGGCATGGGTGAGGTTCGACACGCTGCCGATATTCATGGTGGCGGTGCCCGTGCTGGCTCCGGGCCCACTCCGGGTTCCGAGTTTCAGAGTGGTGATGCCCAGAGTTCCGCTGTCGAAGCTGAAGGTGGAGCTGCGGCCGGAGGTGCCCGTCTCCGAGAGGTTCGTCATATCCACCGTGGAGAACAGCAGGTCGGCTTCGTGGCCAGCCACGTTAAAGGTCGAGCTGATTGTGACGTTGGTGGTGGACCCCGATTTGATCATGTTCAGCTCTGCGGCGCTCGTTCCATTCTGACCACGGATTTTGAGTGTGCCGGACGAGTCGTTGAATTGCAGGGTGCCACTGGAACGTCTGCTGGAGCCATGCAGTCCCACATTGATGGTGTCGGCGTTGATGATCTGGGTGCCGCTGCCAAGATAGAGTTTTTGGGTCGTGCCGCTGCCGCCTAGACCCGAGTTGTCGCCGATGCCCACGGTTTTTGCTTTGATGGTGCTGGTGGCCGCCAAGGTCAACGTGGAAGCGATCGCACCAGTTTGGGTATTTTGGTCGCCTACGCGGAAGACACTGCTGGCTCCGGAGAGATTGGCATTGAAAGTGCCGAGACCACTCAGATCCACGGTCGCCGCGTTGGTATTGCTGCCCGTGGCTCCGCCGATCTGGACGGAGCCACCAGCCGCCGCATTCGTGATGGTCCAGGAGCCGGTAGCTCCTGTCATGGTGAGTTTGGTGCTGGCGGTCGCACTCGTATCGGCACCGATCGTCACGTTGCCGTTGGTGGCCAGGGTTTTGCCACTGCCGATGGTCACCGTGTTCGCGTCCGTGCTGTTAGTCCGGACGACGGTCGCCCCGCTGAAGGTGGCGTTGGCAGTGGAAAGATCCAGCGAGGACACCGTAGAGTTGCCCGCCGTGGCGCCGAAGGTGAGCCCTCCGGCAAGCGTTTGGTCCGCGCCAAACGCCAAGGTGCCTTGGCCGACCGTGGTGGTGCCGGTATGGGCATTGGCGCCCGCAAGTTTCAGGGTGCCGGCTCCCAACTTGCTCAACCCGCCGGTGGTGGCGGTGCTGGCGAACTGGTCGACGTCGCCCAGCCATGCTTCGCGGAATTCTGAATCGGGCCATTTCATGCGTTGCTGGAGTTGGCCATAGTAGAGGCTGGCCGGATACACGGCCTTGCCGGTGCCGGTGGGACCGCTGCTGTCATAGGTGCCCGGCGGATCGGCACCGACCGCAAAGCCACTGGAGTTGGCGATGGTGCCGATGGAGCCGACAAGCCAGTTGCGGGCAGTGGGCGGATTTCGCACACTGAAGCTACTCGCCTTGGAATTCCAAACCGCCATGTAGGCACCCGCCCAGCCGTGGCCGGTGCCCGAGTTGCCGCGGTTTCGCACGTTGATTTGATTGCCATTGATGGTGACGCCATCAAACAAGCCGCCAACCGCCCAACGATGATGGGGACCGGTGTCGCTATAGACCGTGTCCGCAGTGCAGTTCACGAACGCATTCGGGCCCGGCACTGTTGCCCCGAAAACAAAATCATGCCGTCCCTTGCGGGAGTAATTGTTTAGGAAAAGCGCCAGCTGCCCGCCCCCGTTGTTGAACGAATAGCGGCGCCCCCCGTCAATGATCGAGACGGGATCAAGACACTGGGAATCGGCAACGGTGATCCATTTTGCACCATAATTCACGCTGACCGCCGAGTAGCCAAAAGAACTGGTGATGATATTGCGAACCCAGGCGTGCTGTATCCGGTTCATCTCTATGAATTTCCAACCGTGGTTTTCATCGGTGCTTCCTGTGAAGTCCGAGACTCCGTACATGTCTTCAATGCCGACCTGTTGGATGCGCTCACCCCAAGTGTAGCGCCAGATCTGGCCGCCTCCGTATTTGGATTCGAAGGTCTGTGGCAGTGGCGCATCCACCGTGATCCAATTTCCATCGATACGTGTGATCACACGGTCGAACAGCAAATCCTTCGAACCCTCGGCCCATGGCACAACCGGGTATGGCCCCAGTTGGTCCATGTCGATATCCGCGATCCAGTTTGCCATACTGGGGCGTTTCACGATGACCGTATCTCCCACTGCGAGACCGCTTGTGGAATCGACTTCAAAGGTCCGCGATCCGGCGGGCACAAGCTTCTGGATGAGATTGTGGGTTGTCCCGCTCAGCGTGACCGGATTACCGGTTCCAATGGCACTGATCAGCGTGTATTTCCTTGTAGCCGTGGCCCGCAATCGTGTGCCATTGGTGGCGGAGCTGCCCGCGCCTTTCAGAATCACGCCGCTGGCTGTGATGGTGAGGGTATTGGCGAGTTGATACTCGCCTGCGTTGAGATAAACCACCCCGCGCCAGCCGTTGGAATCGAGATCCATCGCCGCTACGGAATCGATCGCGGTCTGGATCAGCACCGTGTCATCGTCGGTTCCCGGGTCCACATACACCCAGCGGTTCTGCGGGATGAGTGCCTGGACATCCGGCAGCGGCTCCACCCCGCCGCGGTAGCCGCAGTTTGAGAAATCCGCGATCCGCTGGCCGCGCTCGTCGAGCTTATAGAGCAGGTCCCCAGTCGGCGATGGATAAACCCACGCGCTGTTTGGTACCTGTGCCGAAGCCATCATGAATCCGGCAAGACAATACGCGGCGGCAGGAACAAGGTATTTCATGGGTTGCGGGGTCATGGGATGCGATTCGTCGGTGGGAAAAGGATCAATCAATGCTCTAGGCTTGGGAATACGAAAGCTGCCGGAAGGTTCGCAATGCAAGTGGCAGTAGGCGTCTGGCGCTGGAAAGACACGTGATTCTTTCATTGGACTGACGACCCGCAGACAGATTCACACGCCTTGAATCTCGTTCTCCTGCGCGATCTTTTGCAAATGAAGACTTGTGCCATTCATTGGACATTTGGAACACCCATTGATTGGGGCTGCTGGCGTTGGGCGGTCCTGAAGGGGGCTGGCAGGCGTTGAAGATCCGTGGTTGCAGGGCACCTTTCGGGTTGACGACCGGGATCGCGCCGCAACCACCCTCCGTTGCCATGTTGGCAAATCCAGAGCGCAAGACATCCATCCACAGGGACGCGGCATCCGTTGGCGAAGTGCCCATCTATTGCCGGATTACGTGATCAGAGTTGGTGATCTGGATTCCGTCGTTCCGGACGGATCCTCCTCCTCTTGTGGTAACGGTGTTTCCGGACAACATGATGTCATGCCCGTTGCGAATCCGGATCGCGGTGCTGCCCGGCAGTATCTGGATCTTGTTGTTTTCGATCCGGATGTTCCGGGCATTGCGCCGGCCGCCCCCCGCCTCGACCGCGATGGCAACCCATTGGGTGTTCCGTATGATGTTATCGCGGATGATATTGTTCTGGGGAAGCGGCCCCTCATAGAAATTCCCGATTTCATTCGCCATCCATATCGCGGCCCCACCCACTCCGTCGATCCGGTTCTTTTCGATCACTCCATTACAAGACCGGACGAGCACGGCATGACGGCGTTGTGGTTTGAAAACGCAATTGCGGACCACGAAACCGCTGTTGGCGTAACTCATGTTGTAAAAATGGGTGGAGCCGATATCCTTATTGGGAATCTTGTTGCCCGTCACCACGCCCTTGATTTCATCCGCCATCACCACTGTTCGTACCCCGTCCTTGAGCTTGGATTGGATTACCTTGGTTTTTGCCATGTAATTCGAGCGGGGATTGAACACCATGACTTCATCACCAACTCCGAACGGGGGACCCACCAGACGGAACTCCGACGGCGAAATCACCTTGGATGCCATGGCGGTATCCGCACTGAGATTGATGCTGTCGTCCAGCATCCCCTCAAAGTAGCAATCCTCAATCACCGGCCCGACGCGGTTGTTCTTGCAGTGCATGCCATCTTTCCAGGTGGTGACAATCCGGTCGCTTCCCGGCTTGAAGGCAATCCGGTTGCCCCGCAGGATGATCGCTCCCTTGTTCCGGTCGATTGAGAAAACCATGCCGTTGCGCGCCGAGTGGATGGTGAGACCGGCCACCATGCAATCCGCCGAGTCACGGATGTAAATATTGCCACCCATCGCGCGGATCTTGTCGTTGATCTGCAGCAGAGGCAGGAAGAACCGGTCGCCAACATCGACTGTCTTGACCCGCCCTGCATGGTCGCTCCTCATCTTGATCCGATAGGTGCGATTCTTGTCAGGAACGGCATTTACCGCGGCGATCGAAAAGAAATCGGGGATCCCCCAGCGGCGATGATTTTCCACCGGGTCGATGACCGAGCTGTATTGCCACCCCGCTTTTCCCAACACTCGCTTCATGAATTCATCCGAGGGCGGCAGCAGATGGCCTTCATGGATTTCCAAATCGAAGCTGCCTGCGGCAGCATCGACCGCACGAATGGTCCCCTGGGTGAATGGCAACGGATCAAAGTCGATCACAAAGTTGCGAACGATCACCCGCCGACATTTGCCGAGTTCCAGGATTCCATTGCGCGGATCCAGCAAAAGTGCGGCACCGTTTCCCTCGATGGTCAATCGATTAACGTCGACCAGCCGCATTTGCGCGTTGCCGCCCTTGAAACTCCCCATTCGATAGGTCTTTTTCTCGAAAGCCAGCGTGGTCCCCGGTCCCGCCTTGATCGCCGCCGCAAGCGCCCGCCGCACCGCCGGTGAGTCGTCAGTCTTGCCATCCCCAACGGCACCGAATTCGGAAACCCAGAAGACCCGGCCTACCGTGGGCGACGCGGGATGACCTGCGGAGAGTGAAGCTTGTGAGACGGGCTCAGCGTTCGCGGATGACATTGCTGCACTCAGAAAATCGAAAGCGGCAAACGCCATCCAAGCTAGCAACCGCAAACAGTAAAACTTTGGCATTCTTAGCTGGGGTTTGGGTGTGGGTTGGAGAGTGAAATAAAGGCGTGGAAGCAACCAACCAGATTGCCTCGGGGAACTCATAATTGTGGGATTCAAAATTTAACGCAGTGATCCTTTTACCTGTTTTTATCACAAATCAGCGAGATCTATCAAATTACTCATGGATCTCTGTCGTTGCTTTTCATTCCCTAAGCGGTAGTCCGTCGGAGTCACGCCGGTGAACCGCTTGAAGACGCGGCAAAAGTAGGCGGTATCCGCATAGCCGCATTTCGTCGTGACCTCATCCAGTGAAAGCTGGTGACTGCGCAGGAGGAACTTTGCTCTGTCAATCCGCACGCGGTTCAGGTATTCGTTGAAACCGATGAGGCCCTCGCTCCGGAACACCCGTGAAACATGGCCCGCCGAGAGGTGAAAATGGTCAGCCACACTTTCACGGGTGAGAGGATATGCAAAATTCTGCCGGAGGTAGATGGCCATGGCCTCATAGGCGGCTGATGACTTGGATTTCGCGGCTTGGGGCCGTAGCGTGTCAAGCAGGCTGTTGAGGAGTGCGGTCAAAATAGCCGGAGCGCCCGCGGAATTCTGTCGCAACGCGATCCCCAAGAGGGCCTGCACCAGATGTAACTCCGCTCCATTAAACGCGGCTGTAACCACCTCTTTGGCTTCACGCGGATGCGTCTCCCTGCCGTTGTATGTCGTCAGACTCAAGCCCAGCTGCTTATGGCCCATCAAGATGTTGACAACCTCCGCCGGGCTCGACCGGTCTGGCCTATTCAAGCAATTTGGCGGAGTAACGACGGCTTCACCGGCGCGGACGTCGAGTTCTGTAATGGTGTTATAGTCTTCCACATCGATGCGATTTACTCCTTTCAAGGTGATTGAGATGCGCGGGAAGGTCGCCAGACACGCCAAGTCCGGCGGCGAATGGCCAGCGTGGGCAAAATGAACCACCCTGATCGACTGATTCTGAAGAAAGACTTCCAATGCTGAGATAATGGGGTTCATAGGGAAATGTCGAAGGATGCACTCATCTTTGGAGGTTGCCGCTGGAGTATCAGCCGCAGTATGCGTGATGTCAGGAACTGGTATCATAACGAGGCCTAGTTCTCAGGAAGACCGGTATTTGCAGTGCATATCCCGTGTTTCCCGTTTGCGGAAGATGCTTTCATAATGGTTCGGCAAACGAGATCAGGGGTGGGCGAACACGTCGAATTCGCCGTAGAAGGTGTGATTCAAGAACTGATTGTCCGGAAGGAGGATGGGTTCGACGGCCCAGAGCAGGAATCGGTAACGGCCGATGGGACCGGCTTGCGAGGTGATGGAGCAGGCCTGTTGGGCCGGGCGGTCAGGAAGTTGGCGTACCCCGAAAAATTCGTGCGTATTCACCCGTGCGATCGGCGTCCAACCGGAGACTTCCGGATCGCCGGTCACGGGCGGTGGAGCGGCGGCGGCGCTGCCATAGAGCCGATAACTTTGCTGGGCGCGATAGCGGATGTCCTTCAAGAGAGGGCGTTTGTGCCAGGAATAGGTGTTGACCTTCTCGACCAGCACCGGAGTGCCGAGATCGAGCAGGATGCTGCCTTCGGTGTTGTCGGCGAAGAAGACCGATTCGTTGGGAGCATCCTCGGCAGATTGGGCACGGCCGTCGTTGAGCTTTCCCACCGGGCCACTGTTCCTGGCGGCCGGCATGGTGCGGTGGAGGCTTCCGTAGCCCACCGAAAAGCGGGCTCGTCCTTGCTTCGTGTCCGCGTAGTCCGCATCCGTCGGTGGTTCGATGGTCGGAAACCGAAAGGTGGGGCTTTCATCCCCACGTTCGATGCGCACCATGACGCGCGCCCGGCCCGGTTCGAGGGAAAGCGAATCGCCGAGACGCAAATGCTGGGGGGCTTTTTCCCCCGGCAGATATACCATGACCTCTCCTTGAGTGACCTTGACGTAGCTATGCCCGTCCGCCGCCACCGAGGTAAGGAACTCGGTGCCCAGATCGACGATGCGCGAAAGGCGGGTTCGTAGGGTGAAGCCTCTGGATTCCGGGGATTGGGCGCGGGTGTGGGCCTCGCCCAACACGAGGTAACCGCTGCGGTCCGATTCGATTTTGAAAATGCAGGGGCCCTGCAAGGTGGTCACCGCCCCGCAGCCGAAGACGATCTCCGCGCGACCGGCCGAGAGTTCTGCTACCTGACCGGGTTTCAAGCCATCGCCCGGTTCGGGTTCGTCCGTCGCTTTCACCCACTGGCACGCGTCCAACACGCCATAGCGGGCCACCACGCGGTGCGGACCGGCCACCGCCAGCCAAACCATCGTTCCGATCAACGCCAAGGCCGCTGCCGCGCCGAGGGGTAGCCACGACTGCCAAGCCCGGGCCGTCGGTTTGCGGGCCGCCCGGGCTTCGCCAATCGATGCCCATCCGGCGGTTCCGCCATCGAAGATCTCCGCCGCCGTCGATTCGCGGAGACGGTCTGCCAGCAGCGCGTCATCGATCATCCAACGCGCCCCGAGGGCTCGGGCGGCGGGGTCCGTGCGCAGGATTTCGTTTAACTCGCTGCGTTCACTGACGAAAAGGACACGGGTGACGCTTTCGAGAAGCAGTTCCTCGAGGCGGGCGAAGCGGGCGGCCGGGGTAGTTTGATTCATGTCCCGACCTCCCGCGGTTGGAGCTTTTCGATGCATTCCGCCAAGGCTCGACGCACCCGCAACAGGAGCACCTTGACTGCGCCCTCCTTCTTGCCATGGGTGTCGGCGATTTCCGCCAGCGACGACCCGGTCACGTAATGGGCGAAAAGCATCTGCCGGTGGTGGTCCTGCAAGCGGTCGAGGCAACTGGCCAGGGCGTCGCTGCGTGGATCCGCCTCCATGGCCCGCTCCATCCCCTCCTCCGCCATCAACTCCACCACATCGTCGTCGAAAATGAGACGCTCTCGCTGGCGATCACGGATCACCGCCAATACCTCGAAGCGTGCCACCGCGAGCGCCCACGGCAGAAACTTCGTATCTGGCTGCCAGTCCGCCGCCTTGCGCCAAAGGACCAAATTCGTCCTCTGCCAAGCATCCTTCGCATCCTCACCGGGACCAAGGGAGGATTGGCAATACCCGCGCAGGACTGACTGGCAGTCGGTCAGGGCCCGGACGAATGCATCGTCAGGGGCGGCAGGCGGAGAAGCGGCATTCATACGGTAATATGACTCCGGCTCACGAAGCCCAGGTTACATTTATTCTTATCTTTCACCGGTTACCAACCCCCATTTCCCCGCCTCCGGTCCGGTCACCGGCTCTTTCAACGGCCTTCACCGGGAAAGCAATTTCCTAGCAGCCATGCGCCTGCGGTGCCGGTGCCCATGGCATGGGACATTTCATGGAAGCCGACCCATGTGCCGACCGTCTGGCCGAAGGTGATCGGCCCGCCGAAACTCGCCTGGGCGGTGGGGACGTTGGCATTGTAATCGACGCGGATATTGCCGGCGATGCGGCCCGTGGTGCCATAGCGGTTGTAGTGGTGGAGCACCGCCTCCATCGAGCACTTGATCCAGTATTGTTTGCTGGACGGCCATTTGTCGTAGTTGTGATAGGTGACAGTGAGGCGGTTGGCACCGGTGCTGGCGCTGCCGCCGACGCTGAGGCGGCCTGTGCCGATGATGAACGACGGGTGGGTCGAGCGGCTGTAGGTTCCGGGCGGCATCGCCGCGCCGTCGATGATCAGCGTGCCGACCAAATCCGTATCGCCGTGCCAGAGGTCGAGGATGCCGCCGCGGCGGATTTCAACGGTCGAGTTGTCCGCGAGCACCGCGCGTTTGAGTCGCAGGACGCCTTGTTCGACGGCGACGTTGCCGCTGCCGTCCTCGGGCATGATGCTCCAGAGGCCGGTGCCGCGCTTGACCACCGAGTGGAGGCCGGTGACCTGTTTCCAGAAATGGCCGTTGCCGGCGCCGTCAAGGACCAGGGTGGGGTTGCCGTTGAAGCGGACGGGCTGGGAATCGGCGAAGGTATGGATCATCCAATCGGCGCCGGCGGCGGCTTCGAGGGTGGCACCGGGGTTGACGGTGACCACGGCGGTGGTGTTGGCGCTGCCGTGGTAGAGGCGGCCGCTGCCGGTGACGGCGAGCGTGCCGCCGTTGATCGTGACATGCCCGGTGAAGGTGTTGACGGTATGGAAGTTGAGGCGGCCCGCGCCGTTCTTGACCAGCGAGAGACCGCCGGCAATGCCGCCGGAACCGGTGATTGTGTAGCTGACCGTGTGGTTGTCCACGGTGATGGCGGGAATGGGGTCAGTGTGCAAATCTTGACAAATCCCCCTCTCCCCAACCGTCCCAGCATGCCGCGCAGAAGCCAGAAGCCAATCTCTCCGCGCCCCCCTCTGCGACCGCCGCACCTCCGCGTTTCGATTTCTCCGCTCCCGAGGCCAACCTCTCCGGATCCGCTTGGTCAGGAATACGATTGGATGAGCACCGGTTCCTCCTCGCCCCCCTGGCCGCAGCGGGTGCGATCAAGCGAAGCCGCAAACCGAGC
>JBIPND010000327.1:0-4616 GCA_044374015.1 Luteolibacter sp.
GATGGGCAACTGCATCAGGCGAAACGCATAACTCAGCCAGCTAACCGCCCCCTCGCCGACGCCGTAGGCGAACATCGCGTTCACCACCACGTTGATCTGCACCACCGAGGCCGCGATCACCGCCGGGCCCATCAATTTCAAAATCTGCCGGACTCCCGAATCCTTCCAGCCGAAGTCCGCCTTGAACCGATAGCCGACCGCTTTCAGCGCCGGAAACTGGCAGGCCAGCTGCGCCAGCCCGCCGATCACCACGCCGATGGAAAAGCCGATCAAACTCTGTGGTCCCCAGTTCGGATCCATCCAGTAGCCGAGCGACGCGCCGCCGATCATCGAGCCGAGGTTGAAAAAACACGACGACAGCGCCGGCATGCCGAAGACGTTTTTCGCGTTGAGCATGCCCATCACCAGCGCCGCCAGCGAGACCAGCAGAATGAACGGATACATCACCCGCACCATCGTCACCGTCAGCGCGATTTCCGCCGGATTGTAAACCCGCGGCGAGTTCCCGCCGCGCGAAAGCGAGGTGAGCAGCTCGACGATCCAAGGCGCGGCCAGGATTCCTAACAAAGTCACGCCGCTCATGAAGACCGCGGCGAGGGTCATCATTCTGTTCGCCAGCGCCCAGGCGGACTGCTCGCTATCGGTTTTGAGGCGTTTGGAAAACGTCGTGACGAACGCCTGCGACAGCGCGCCCTCCGCGAACAAGTCGCGCAGCAGGTTGGGCACCTTGAAAGCCAGATAGAAACAATCCATCCACTTGCTGCCGCCGAAGAGTCCGGCGAACATCATTTCCCGGGCGAGTCCCAGCACGCGGCTCGCCATCACGGCGGCGCTGACTTTCCAAGTGGCTTTAGCGGACATTCAGGCGGAGAGGATGAGCTCGATGGTGCCGGGGCGTTCCGTCTTGGAAGGGTCGTGGTGTTCAGCGGATGGGTGGAACATGGTGGGTGGAGGGGGTATTGCGTCAGTTATGCGTCAAGAACGAGCGTGTGACACGCAATGAAATCTTCTTAAAATGCTCTTCTTCAAGGCGCTATGGATTTATGCATCAGGATTTATGCGTCAGCTTGTGCGTCAGGATCGATTGGTTGACGCATAAACCACCGGCGGGCCCGACTTTTTCCTGCAAGGACGGCACGCTGCTCACCGCGAAGGTCGTTGAGCATCCTAAGGATGGAGGCGCGGGATTGGGCAGGAAGAACTTGCTCCAACTCGGACATTTTCGCCCCCATGTCGCCACAGGAGCGGAGGTGCTTGAGAAGGAGTTCCTTGTTCGTCTCGTTGTCGAGCCCCAGCTGGCGGGTGTGGGTGCCCGGGGTGCCCATGACCTCGTAGATCGCGCGGGAGAGGAAAAAGCGCTGGCCTTTTCCCCGGCCTTGGGATTCTACCGCTCCCGCGTCGATGAGCGCCGGCAGTCGTGTTTTCATGGACTCGGTGAGAGGCAGCCCTCGGGATAGGACTTCCAAGACGAGGAAATCGAGGGTCTGGAAAGCGGAAAGCGCGGCTTCTCCCAAGCGCTCGATGTATCGAAGGAATGCGGGATTCTGGACGGTTCCGGCAAGGGTGAGGAAAACCTCGTGAGTGGCGGATTTTGAAAAATCCGGGAGCGGTTTGGTGTGGCGCACGGCCTGCTCGATCATGAGGTTGATCCCTTGGCCGGAGCGTTCGATGAACCCGCAGCGGTTCAAGGCCTCGGCGAGTCGGCGGTTTCGCGGGTTCTGTTGGTCGGCGATATTTTCCTGGGTGATGCCGGGAGGAAAGCCACCGGGACTGACCACTTCGAGCCGCCTTGCATACTGGCGGATAAAAACGGAGCCTCCCGCCCGGTAGTCACGGTGGCAGATGGCATTGAGAAGAGCCTCCCGGATGGAGGTTTCGTCGAAGGTGGGAATGTCGTAGCGGAAAAAGTCCTGCTGGAAGCTCTGGCGGTCGTTGCGGAGGTTGATCTTGTTCCAGAGCCGGTCGTGGAACAGCAAGAAGGGTTCGCGGAATTCCTCGCGATCAGCGGCGGGTCCGGCAGCCTCGGAGGAGCGGTATTCGAAGATGACTTCAGCTTGCGCGAGGAACCGGCCGATGGCCGCGGGCCGGCCCATGAGAATGAGTGCGGCGTAGGTAATCGCGCCATCGACGGTGAGTTCGGCATCCGCCAAAACTTGCTCAGGATCGCGGGAGGCGATGTTGAGGCTGGGAGATTTTTTGTGCCAGCGCTTGCGGAATTCAAGCACGGCCGCGGGCTGCAAGTCTTGGAAGCTTGCGTGGGGCACGAGCTCGGCGGTGAAGTCCGGGCCGGTTTCAGCAAAAATTTGCTTCAGCTCGTGATCATTGATTGAAGTGAGTTCATCGCCCGCACGTTTGAAGTAGCGGCCCTTCAAGTTCCATGCGCAGCCGGGTAGGCGGCCGGGGACATGGATCAGTAGGATGCGTTTACCCTGATAATGGAGCTCCTCGACAGGGATCCGGTGGCCTAGATTTTCGTGCAACCCGGCTTCGGTCCTGCCAGGTTCTTCAAAGGCAGTCGTGCCCACGATCTGGCGCGGGCGCTTGTCCGTGACGCCCAAAATGATGATGCCACCTCCTTCGTTGGCAAGGGCGACGCAATACTCCTTCAATTTTTCAAAATCGTAGCGGTTCTTGGCCTCCTTGAACTCAAGTCGCGCGCCCTCGGGCTCCGAGAGGTATTTCTCAAACTGCTCTGGACGGGTGACTGGCATCGCTATTCTGGTGCGGATGAAGTTGGCGGCGAGGTTGACCAGAAATCCAGCGCAGCGCGTTGGTTCAACCCAGCGGCTCGCTGCTCAGTTCGACCTTGAGGATCGCGCGGGAGGCGGAGCAGAGGGTGATTTTGTCAGGGCCGACGTTGCCGGATTCCACGCAGACCATGTGCGGGTATTCGTCGTCGCCGATGTCGGGCATGGCTTTGGATTTGGCGATCCACGGGTTCCAGACGACGGTGGAGTGGGAACCGCTTTTCGACACGCGGATCTTGCGGCGCAGCGTGGGGTCGATGATTTCGACCGGAGCCGTGGTGTTGTAGTAGATGCGGTCCACCTCGCTGGAAATGCGAATGGCGTCCGCCGTTTCGACGAAGTCGCCGGGCTGGAGCTGATCGATGTAGGGCGCGCCCTTGAGCCCGGTGATGGCAAGGGTGTCGATCGCGCCAATTTGGAAATAGGTGTGCATGCAGGTTTCGAAAACCGCATCACCGGTGCCGGTGTGGGTGACGCTCAGCTCCATCGAGAGCGTCTCGCCGACGCGGACGACGTATTCCAGGTCCATGGAATCGATGGGCGGCAGGCGGAACCGCAACATCACCTTGCCACCGCCGAAGACCGAAGTTTCCTCCAGCGTCCACTCGGCGGTGCGGATCAAACCGTGGCCGGGGAAACCCTCGCGGCCGCCGAACCAGGGAAAGATCAAGGGCACGCCGCCGCGGATCGGCTGGTCGGCCTGGAAGCGGCTGGCCTCGCTCATGAAGAGCAGCGGTGGCTCGCCGTTTTTCTGGAAGTGGGTGACATGGGCGCCATGCAGATAGATTTCCGCGGTGCTCCACGCGGTTTCCACCGCAACTTTTGTCAAAAGCCCGCGGCCCTCTAACAGAGTTACATGTCCGGGAATTTCGTGCTCTTTCAAAATGGAACGGGGTTGGTGTTCGATGGGCGGTTATTTCTTTTTCCGCAGGAAGGGTGGCAGGTCGAGATCCTCGCCGTCGACGACATTGGGGGTCTCGCCTTCGAAGCGGCCGCGCGGGGCGGAATCCAGCGAGAGCTCGTTTTGTGAGCCGGAGGGTTTCACTCCGAGCTTGAGTTTCGGCGGTTCCGGGTCGGCGGGGGCGGCGGGTTCCGGCGGGGTCGTCACCGGTCCGGCGTCCTCGATGTCATCAGAAAACGGAGCGGGTTCGGCGGCTTTCGGCGCACCCCAGCGGGTGACCAGCGGCGGCTTGCGCTTCGGCAAGGGCGTGAAACCGGAGCGTGACGACGGCTCGGGCTCGACCGCTTCGATCGGCTCGGGATCTTCCTCGGCGGCGACGTAGGCCGCAGCCGGGGCGGCGGGTTCGTTGGAAATTTCTTCTGCCGCGACGAATTCGTCCGCGACCGGCGGCGCGGGCACGGCTTCCGGTTCGGCTGCCGGGGTTTCCGGTTCGGTGAAGGTGAAGGCATCCAGATCCGGTTTGACGGGTTCTTCGGATTTGGCCTTGGCCACCACCTCGGGCTCGGCAAACGGGCGATCGTCGTCAAACAACGAGGGCACCGTCGCGGCTGCCAGAGAGGACGCGGCGCGGCGGAATTTCGAAAGCGGCGAAACCGGAGTGGCTTCGGCAGGCGCGGGTTTCGGGGTTGGATTCAGCTCGAATGGCAGCGCGGATTCCACCACCGGTTGCGACGGAGGGGCGGGCTCGGCGGCGGCGGGTTTTTCCGCCACTTCTTCCGGCTCGGGCTCGGATTCAGGCTCCGGTTCGGGCTCCGGCTCCGGTTCGGGTGCCTTCCGGGGAGGCGCGGTGAAACCCTGGCTGGGGTCGAGGATCGGATTTTCCGGCGAGCTGCGGCTGAGCGATTCGCGCGGGGCCATCGCCAGCGAGTCTTCCGGCAGGGCGCTGATCAGGGTGATGGAAAGCGAGT
>JBIPND010000329.1:0-4603 GCA_044374015.1 Luteolibacter sp.
ATCGTCAAGGATACGATCTGCAACACGCCTTGGCCGACCCTGGAGGCCCTCGAAGAAAAAATCACCGTGACCCTGCGAAAATACTGGGAGGACACCAGCCGGGTCCTGTCGTTGTTTTCGAACAGCTACCTGCGATCCGAACTAAACGATTCGAAGAAACCTCCATGCCTAGTTCATTAAGCTAAATGGTATAAACCCATTACGCGTCTTTCAAATCCCCAGCGTTTTCTGATCCGGATCGACCAATTCATCCGGCCGAAAGCCGTTCTTGAGGAGCAAGGATGATACGCCGCAGAGATTGGCTTTCCCGAGTTGTTCCGCCCAGCGGGTGAGTGTGTTGGCATCCTCGGTGAGAATTACCGGGCATTGCTCGATATCCGCCTGGGCGAGGATTTTGAGATCGTTGCGGACGACATGTCGATCCGCCGCATCGGGGGCGGGGAGGCCTTTGATCACTTTGTGATAGTCCGCCGAGCGAACCGCATGACGGAAATTGAAGGGGACGATGTGGAAATGCTCCAGCGGAAGATCGCTTGCCGGCTGCCCCACCTCGAACTCGGATACGACCAAGGTGGAGAGGCATAGAAGATGCCCGTTCGCCACACAGTGCCGGAAATAATCCACAGCAGTTGAATGATTCGGGCGGGAGTCGTCCGCGAAGCTGATCAGGAAGGAGGTATCGACGCAGATTTTCAGCATGGATCAGGATTCCCGCAAACGCTCCACCCACTCCGTGGGGCTGGTGATCTCCGCCCAGGCGTTGCGGCCTTTCTTCCAGAGAGACTTGAGCTTGTCCTCGTCGATTTCTTTCAAGGGCCTCACCACGTCGATCAGCCGGAGATCGCGCAATTGCCCGCTGCGGATGTGTTCCATGGCGTGGACATTCAGGGTGATCGCCTTGTAGAGGTAGTCGGCACCTTCAAGCTGGCTTTCGCTGGCTTCCACCTTGATCGATTCGCCGGAAGGAAGGACGAGATGCACGTTGGGTTTCGTTTTCCCGCCCAAGTCCACGACCCGGCCTGTGATGTATTTTTCCGCCCGGACCCAGTTGTCGAGTTGGCGGTGCCTGAACGCGCTTTCCCTATCAATGCGCACGGTTATGCCATCCGGTCTATCCGCCGCCGGGATAATGCTGTAGCGGCGTTTGGATTCGGCCTTGGTCGCCCGGCCCTGCCACATTTCAATGACCTGCGCCCTTTTGGGAGAAATCGAGTCGAGGTCCGCGGAGGCGGCGAGTGTTTGCATGTCCGCTTGGAATGCAGCCGCCAACAATGGCGTCACGATGGACGTCAATTTAACCGAGCCCTCCTCAAAGGCGACGGTAGGCTGCCCCATTTCGGACCGTTTGGCATCACCCTGAAGCAGGTCGATCACCTCTCCCATGAACTGGTGAAGCGTCAGCAGATCCACATTTTTTGGCGTGAGCGGCTGCCCTTCCACCACATCATGGAGGGAAAACGCAAGGGGCTGACCAAGACTTGGCACAGGGGCAGAATACCTCGGAAATCGGAATGGTTAAGCGAATTTCCTGAACCCGATCGGATTTTCGCACCGATTCCGGGATCACCACCCGAATCAGCGTATTTCGGGTCAGGTTTCGGCGAAGATGTTCACCAGCGTGAGCAGGTAGGAATTGCGTTTCATGTTCTTAATCCGCAGCAAGCGGATTCCAGACCCGCCTGAAGCCGCAGTTGCGGAAGTCCTTTTCGTTGACGGTGGCGAAGTCGGTGACGCCTTGTTGGATGAGGAGGAGCGCAGCCCGCCAATCGTAGGCGCGGCGGCGGGCGAAATCGGCTTCGCGGAGTTTTGGCCAGAAGACGTCATGAAAGGCCCGGCTGTCGGGAGGAAAGCCGATGACTTGCCAACGGGGGTGTTGGCGAAAGGCCTCGCAGACATCGGTGGCGGCGGCAGGCGAGAGGGGCTTGGCCAGCACGGCGGGGTTCCGCAGCAGCACGTAGAGTTCGAGCAGGATGAATTCACCGATCGCGACGTCCTGGCGATCCTGGAGGGATTCGAGAAACGCCGCCGCCTTCGGGTGATGGGCATTCCGAGATTCGACGGCGGGCAAAAGGATGTTGGTATCCAGTGAGATCATCGGTCGGCGAGGCTGCGATTGCTTTCGTCATCGGCGGCGATGTCGCGAAGGGCTTCCAAGGGAACCTTGATGCCGCCCGCATCGACGCGAGGAAGCTTCCAGGCACCACGCGCCGGCTCGGTGCTTGGGAAGCGGTCGAGAAACAACTCCAAGCCACGGCGGGTGACCTCAGCCAGCGAGAGTTCCCGCTGTGCGGCGAAGGCTTTGGCTCGCTGGTAAAGCTCATCCGGGAGCTGGATCTGGGTGCGCGTCATGCTGTAAATCTTACATCACTCGGGGATGGTGTCAATTCGCCGGTTCATGACCGCGAAGTCATGTGACATGCGATCTCCGCGATACCACGTCCCGGCGGTTCGAGGCTGTCTGCCCCCGTTTGCCAGCTGATCATGAACCACGCCACCACCGCCCCCGCTCTGCCGGAATCCGATCCTTACGCTGTGATTCGCCAACGAATCGCCTTGGCGCGACGACGTTTGGACAAACTGCTTTCCCTCATCAGCGTGGGGGTGTTGGTGCTGATGCCGGTCCTGTTTGCGGTGGCCCACATCGCGGCGGACGGGGCGGTGTGGAATTTCGCGACGGGTGAGAAGTTTAGTTCGATGTTCAACGTGATGAGTTCCTATTTCAAAACACTGCGCTCCTCGTGGATTCACCAGCATGGAATCGGTGGTGCCCAAGTGCTGATCATTCTCACGATCATGGGAGCCCGGTTCCTCTGGGAGAGGCGGCGGCCGGATCGCAGGTTCTGGCGGAGTTTTTGGTTTTGGGCGCAATGGGTAGTGCTGATCTTGGTGGCGGGAGGGATTTGCTGACGCATGTGGTTTTCCGACCTCAATGGCTTGACCCAGCGAGTCGCGTATCGCGGGATTGACATCTGGATGTTGATCATCGTGCGGGAGATCGGGTTGCTGAGGCTGCCAACTGCGGAAATGAATTTGAAAAATGTGGGCGGAACTCCCACGCTCCTTGAAGAAGCGCCGAATGAAATTTGAACCGCCCTTTGACCGCCCCATACCGGATATCAGGACCGCCCCGCCGTTCGGTCGGAGTCCGGATGGGCAATGGATTGTATCGGCAGCGGATTTGCCGATACTCCCGATCCCGAAGCATGCGGTGGTGACGAAGGACTGCATCGAATTCGACGGCTGGGTGTTTCCACTTTCTTTTGAAAATGTTGTTCGCATCTGCGACGGAAATGCGTCATATTTCCGCCATGAGCATGCTGACCCTCACGCCAACTGCCGCCCGTGGCAATCTTTCCGAGTTGCTGCGCCGCGCGCTCAAAGGGGACGACATTGGAATTGTCGTGGACGGCAAAATCGTCGCTCTCCGTCCGGTCGCGGTGGAGTCCATGGATTACGCGACGCGCGAATACGGAGCCACGGCGATGGAATTGAATCAATTCGAACAACGAACTCATGGCGAAATCAAAAAAGCACGCGAAGAGGGCACTCTCCGCGACTTCAGCGGCGACCTCGAAGCCTTCATTGAAGGCAAGAGTCACTGACGACCTGCTGGAACAAATCCGCTCACGGTCGAAGTTAGAGCGTCAGGAAATCGGCGACGCCATCAACCGGGTTCTTGAAAGCTGGGGACACCCGCACGCGCATTCCGGGATCGGCCTCCGCCGCCTCACCCAAACCATTTTCGAGTGCCGGGTCGGCTTGGATGACAGGCTGGCATTCGTGTTCATCGCGACACCTCCTGAGGTGGTTTTCTTTTTCATCGGTAACCACGATGAAATTCAGAAATTGATTCGATCCAACCGATGAAAACAAAAGCATCTCAAAACGCCAACCGCGGCAGCGACTTCCGCGAATTCCTCGCGGGAGGGGGCATCCTTTCCGAGGTGGAAGTGCTGGCCCTCAAGCGCGTGGTTTCCCTCCAACTCCAGCAGCCAACATTGAACGTCCAACATTGAACATCGAAGGGGGAGACGATGGGACTCAATGCTTGCTGGGCAACCGGAGGAATTTGATGCCGGGAATAGGGTCGAAGTGTGGATCGCGATGCACGAGGACGAGACCTGCCGCATCGGCGACTCCGGCGATGAGAGCATCGGCCAAGGGCAAACGACCCGGTGTGGCATTTCGCAAACGGATTGCAGCAAGAGAGGACTCGGCGTCCACGGGGAGAAGGGTGGTCAGGCTGACGGTGTAGTGCAGGAAGACATTTTCCCGCTCTTCCACCTCGGGCACCAGTTCGCGTAATCGGGTGTCGAGTTCGACCCAGGAAGGGGCCGCAAGGGCCATGGCGCTTGGCCCTTGGGCAAGCAGGCTTTCCACTTCGTCGGCACCGGGTTCATCCAAGTAATGGGCAAGAATGGCGGAGGTATCGAGCAAATGGGTCATGGGAGGTGAGTGGAGCGGATGGATTCGTCAGCAGTTCGCTCCGCGAGCAAAGCAGCACTGGGGTCTTGTCCCTGTTTGAGGAATCGTTTTCCGGCTCCGCGCAGGCTGGCCGCAATGACGGCCGGCTCTGGGAGGACAATGCAGCGGATTTCATCGG
>JBIPND010000328.1:0-4603 GCA_044374015.1 Luteolibacter sp.
TTGATCAAACAGACGACGGCCCCTTCGCTGTCGAGCACGGAGAAAACGGCGGGCAGGACTTTGGTGAGGGAGATGAAGGAGAGGTCCATCACGGCGAGCCGGCAAAGTTCGCCGATGTCTGCGGGGACCATGTGGCGGGCGTTGAATTGTTCCTTCACGATGACGCGCGGGTCGTTGCGGAGTTTCCAAACCAGCTGGTTGGTGCCGACATCCACGGCGTGGACGCGGACGGCGCCGCGCTGGAGCAGGCAATCGGTGAAACCGCCGGTGGAAGAGCCGACGTCGATGCAGGTCCAGCCGGCGGGATCGATGGCGAAGGCGTCGAGCGCGCCCTCGAGCTTGAATCCGCCGCGGCCGACATAGCGGAGTTTTTCCTTCACCTCGAGCGGGGCGTCGGAGGGAAGTTTGGTGCTGGGTTTGTCGAGGATGCGATCACCGCTGCGGACTTCGCCGGCGAGGATGAGGCGCTTGGCCTGCTCGCGGGAATCGCAGAGGCCGCGAGTAACTAACAGGGCATCGATGCGGTCGTTTTTGATCATGCGGAAATCAGTGATCCTGTTGGAAATGCTCGCCGAGGATGTCGCGGCCGAAGTCACCGTCGAAGTCGCGCCAGACGGCGTGGAGGTGGTTGGCGTTGTTTTGGGTGTTGGTGGCTTCCATCAGGAACGTCGGGCCTTGAATGCGATAGTAATACGCTTCTCCGGGCTTGATGCCGCCGGACCAGGCGAAGCGGATTTTGTCGATCCCGGCTTTTTCGATTTTCGCCATATCGGCATCGGCGAGGTCTTTGCGGTAGCGGCCGGTGTATTCGGCGATGAGTTGGATGAGGCCGTTGCGCTGGGTTTCCGACATTTCGGTGGACGGCAGGCCGACGGGTTCGAGGGCGGTCGCTTTGCGCGACTCGCCGCTGAGGATTTCCTTGGGGGTGTTTTCGCTGAAGATCACGGCGGATTTTCCTGCGGCGAGCAGGCTGGTGACGAGGGTGCGCGAGAGGTCTTCTTCGGCGGCGAGGACGCGCAGTCCGGTGAGCGGGCCTTGGCGGACTTCCGCGGGATTCGAGCCGAGGAAGGACGGGGTGAGTGAAACTTTTTTGCCGTCGACGGCGGTGAGGTTGAGCGAAAGGTGGTGGCCTTCGAAGCGCCAGCCCCAGCCTTTCGGATCGCCGGGGGTGCCGAAGATGGCGACGAAATATTTGCCCGAATCGCGGTAGTCGGGACGTTTTTCGATTTCGGCGAGCACGGCTTCGAGGCTCATGATCTGGGTGACCTTGAGGTTGCCTTTTTCGCTGAGGGCGGATTCGAGGAGTTTTTTCGCGGCCGTGCGTTGGGCGTCGGTCATTTCCTTGAACGGCAGCCCGGCCCGGTCGCGCGGGGTGTAGCGGAAATGGTGGCGCTCGTCGCTGGTGAACGGGAGGCCGGCTTTGAGACGCTGGGCCTCGTCGAGCGAGGCGAGGAATTCCACGGCGGCGGCCGGATCGAGCGGGGCGGGGGAGGTTTCTTTCGCGAACACGGGAAGGGCTAACAACAGGCAGCTCAGCAGGGTTTTCATCGGGCTGGCAATCAATCAGGATCGTGGGGTGCCCGCAAGAGCGGATGTTTGCGGAACTTGCGCCTTGCCTAGCCGGCGATTTGCCGTCCACGATCCGCGGCGTGACGCGACACCGCACCGATGACCTTAGAATTACTGGCTTGAACCCGCTCATTTCACCGGCGGTGCTCGCTTATTACCTTCCGCCAACCGAGCAGGCTGCCGAATTGGTGGCCAGCGCGCGCAACCAGGCCGACGCGATCTTGCGCCGGGAAGACGACCGCTTGCTGGCGATTGTGGGGCCTTGCTCGATCCATGATCCCGAGGCTGCGATCGACTATGCGGTGAAGTTGAAAGAGGAGGCGAAGCGCATCGAGAAGGACGTGTTTGTGATCATGCGGGTCTATTTTGAGAAACCGCGGACGACGGTCGGCTGGAAGGGCCTGATCAATGATCCGGCGCTGGACGATTCGTTCGACATCAATCACGGCCTGCGCGTGGCGCGCGGACTTCTGCTGGATCTCGCCAACATGGGCGTGCCGGCGGGGACTGAGTTTCTCGATACGATTTCCCCGCAATACATCGCGGACTTGATTGCCTGGGGCGCGATCGGCGCGCGGACCACGGAATCGCAGATTCATCGCGAGCTGGCGTCGGGTCTTTCGATGCCGGTGGGCTTCAAAAACGGCACCGGCGGCTCGATCCAGATCGCCTTGGACGCGATCCAGTCCGCCTCGCGACCGCATCATTTTCTATCGGTGACCAAACAAGGGGTTTCGGCGATCGTTTCAACGGCGGGCAACGAGTCCTGCCATTTGATTCTGCGCGGCGGGAAAAACGGCCCGAATTACGAAAAACCCGAAGTGGATGCGGCGGCGGCGATGCTGCGCGAGCAGGGGTTGATCGAGTCGGTGATGATTGATTGTTCGCATGGCAACTCGATGAAGGACTATCGCAACCAGCCGTTGGTGGCGAAAGCGGTCGGCAAACAAATTGCGGAGGGCTCCAGGGAGATCACTTCGGTGATGATCGAGTCCAATCTGGTGGCGGGAAATCAGAAGCTCGCCAAGGATCTCAGCACTCTGACCCGCGGTCAGTCGGTCACGGACGCCTGCATCGGTTGGGATGACACCGTGGCGGTGCTCGAGCAACTGGCGGAAGCGGTGCGCAAGCGGCGGGAGGGCTGAGTGCAAGGCGTGATGGGCATGTGCGTAAAACCAGCGGATCCCCCCTTTGGACTGCGGTGGGAAGCGCAGCGCCACACCGCTATGGATGATTAAGCAGCCCCGGCACCTTGGGCATCGCAGAAGAATCCAAAGCGGTGTCGCCGCTGCGCTCTGCCACCGCACTCCATGCATGGGCGCCCCTTTGGACTGCGGTGGGAAGCGCAGCGCCACACCGCTTTGGATGATTAATCAGCCCCGGCCACCTTGCTTTCGCAAAGAATCCAAAGCGGTGTCGCCGCTGCGCTCTGCCACCGCACTCCATGCATGGGCGGCCCTTTGGACTGCGGTGGGAAGCGAAGCGCCACACCGCTTTGGATGCTTCAGCAGCCCCGGCCACCTTGCCCCGGCGTTGCGATAGGCAGAAACAGATGAAAAATGCACGGATTGCCCTCCAACTGCCCCAGCACAATTTTTGCCAGGCCGAAGATTGGCATGACTCGCTGTTACCCGAGGGCGGCGAATTCGGTCATCCTCGTATTTTTAAAGAACTGTTTTCGATTTACAGGGATGAATGATCAAGGGAGGCCGAGGGGAGAGCGTCGAGTTGACTGGGATGGATGGCGACTGTCAGGACCAATCGTCGATTTTCAGATCCGGGACCCGTTTGAACTCGCGGGTATTGTGGGTAATCAGCGTGGCTTCCAGGGCAAGAGCGTGGGCCGCGATGAGCTGATCCAGCGGCCCGATGGACTTGCCTGCGGCTTCCAGCGTGGTGCGAACCTTGCCGTAGTGGTGGACACAATCCACCGGATCGAAGGGGAAACTCTCAAATGGCAGCAGCACCTGTTGAAGTGCGGGTCGCTTCGCCTCGTAGCGGCCGCTGGCCCGCAGCCCGTATTCCAGTTCGGCCAAGCTGATGGCGGACAAGCCGATGCGCCAGCCCTCGCCAGTCTCTTTGCGGCAGCGATCCCGGATTTTCTTCGCCGCAGCGGCCACGCTCTTTTCCCGTGCGCTGCGCGGGTGGATGAGCGCCGTGCCACGCAGAAGCAGGATGAACGTGTCGGTGTCGAGTATCCGGATCATGGCAGTCCGGCGGTGAAATCCCTCGTCTGAGGCGTCGTGCGATCCCGCTGCTCCATGACATCAAAGAATTCGTGGCCAAGTTCACGGCAACCCGCGTCGAAAGCCTCCCACGGATCGCCTTCGCTGATCAGGATTCCCCCTGCCACACGCGTGAGCCGCACCTCCTTGCCGGAAACCCGGAACTCCTTCGGCAGCCGGATCGCCTGGCTGCGTCCGCTGGCAAACACTTTGGCAGTGGTAGTCATCAAATGGTGGATATCATTGGAGGTGGTGCCTGTCAAACCGGGATTTGAGGGATGACTGGCTGTCCATGCCGCCGCGGAATTCGTCGCAGGATTTAGTCCAAGGATGGCCGCACCTACCCAAAAGAGGTATTGTCCGATGCGTGGGATCATCCCCAGGTTTCTCCAGCTCTGAAAATCCAGATCAAGCCCGCGCGACCCGCCTCGGTGATGGAAACGTTCAGGTTGATCGATGCCAATGATCGACCACCGCAAGAACAGTCGTTCCTCCTATTTACCGATGAAATTCCACAATCTCGCCGCCGTCTTGCTGCTGCTTCCGTCGATCGCCGTTGCGGCGGTCGATTTGATGGATCCGGCGGTCGGGGACGCCGCCTTCCCGATGGTCGCGGATGGGAGGGCCGCCCCGATTTGCATTCCGCCTCAGGCAGCCGAAGTCGTCCGCATCGCGGCTCGCGACCTTGCGGCGGATGTCGAGCGGATCACCGGTCAGCGTCCGGAGATCCGGGAGACTCTTCCCGAGCGTGGCCCGAGCATCCGGGTGACGCTCGCCCCGAATGGCGCCGACCATTGGGAAACCTTCCG
>JBIPND010000330.1:0-4593 GCA_044374015.1 Luteolibacter sp.
ATTGCCGGGTTGAGGCGGAGTGGTGGGGATGTTGTCGGCACGCTGCGGATCGGTGAAGGCGAGGAACTCCTGGAAATTGCTGCGGCCGTCGTTGTCAAAGTCGGCACCGGGGTCGCCGTCGGGGCCGGACGGGAGTTTCCCCACGCGCCACATGGCATAACTCTGACGGGCGGGCAGTTCGGACTGGATCCAATCGCTGAGCAACCCGACGCCGCCCGGATCGGTGACGGAACTGCCGAGCGGGGGCATGCGCGAGTAGCCGTTGCTGGCGGCGGTGCGCGAGAGGATGGCGGAGCGCAGCGGCTGGCCGGGGACGAGCAGGCGGTCGTCGGGGTGGAGGGGGCCGTTGAGTGTGCCGTTGACCATACCGGTGCTGAAGAGCGGGAGCCATGCGCTGGCGTCCCAGGCGGCGGGCACGGTGCCGGCATCGTTGTGGCAATAGGCGCAATTGACGGCGAGGTAGGAGCGGGCACGTTCTTCGAGTGAGTAGGTCGTTTCCTGCGGGGAAATGTAGCGGTCGAGTTCGGCGGGAGTGGCGCTGAGGCCGGAGAGGTAGCCGGTGTTTGCGAGCAGGGTGAGGAGGTTTCCGCTGCTGGTGCCGAGCGTGCCTTCACGGTTGAGCTGGCGGGTGCGGAAGGAGAGCGCGTCTCCGGCCTGGGGCGAGTGGCAGGTCATGCACTCGGACATCGACGGGATGCGCCAGCGCTGGGTGAGCGGGCTGCCGTCATCGGTGATGGCGAGGTCGAACTCCTCGCCGGCGGCATTGGCGAGAGTGGCGTTGGTTCCCGCTTCGTTCCAGCGATAGGAGACGCCGTAGGTTTCGGTTTCGCTACGGACCAGCACGCGGGTTTCGAGGCGTTTCGCGGTGGCCGGGTTGCCGCGCACGGTTTCGATGTCGAAATGTTTCACCCACACGGTTCCGGCGGGCAGCGACCAGTTCCCCTCGGCGGAGAAGCCGATGGTTTGGGCGAGGCTGGTCTGGCCAAACCAGCGCCGCTTGAGCGCATGGTCGGACCAGAACGGCAAGTTGATATCATAAGAATGCATGCCGGGGTTCGGAACGAGTGCCTGCGGATCGGCAAAGAGCCCGGTTTCCGCGAGGGTTTGCGGGAAGGTATTGGCGACCGGCTGGCTGACCAACCGGCGGATCATGCCGCTGTCGATATCGGCGAGCAGCACATCGCCATTCGAGGGATCCGGGTAAAACGAGACGATGCCACCCTCGCCGGCAATGCGCTCGACGACGGGTGGTGTGGTCGAGTCCGCCAGCGACCAGATGTTTCCTGATACATAATCACTGAAGATATACTTTCCCTGGAGGGACGGAATGTTTTGTCCACGATAGACAAACCCACCGGTGACCGAGCGGCCTTGGAACGTGCCGGTGCCGTGGGTTTAGTCATAGATCGGCGGGTGCGAGCCGGTCCAACCGGACGGGCGGCTGTTCCACTTCGCGCCGGTGGTGAAGCCTTCGCGGAAGGCCCATTCGTAATTGCCGCCGCGGACAATCTTGTTGACCTCCTCGCGCGCTCCCTGGCCGACATCGGCGCACCAGAGCGTGCCGGTGACCGGGTCGAAGGACATCCGCCACGGATTGCGCAGACCGACCGCCCAGAACTCGGTGCGGACTTGCGCGGGGTTGACCGGAGAGCCGAGAAACTGGGTGGCTCCGATCCATGGGTTGTCGGCGGGGATTTCGTAGCGCGGGTTTCCGTTGGCATCGAGAACGATTCCGGTGTGGAAATTCGGGCGCAGGTTGGCGTCGTCACCGCCGGTGCCGTCGGAAACGGTGTAATCCTGAGCTTCGAGATCGACATCGATGCGGGTGATGGACGACCAGAAATCGCCGTTGATTTTCTGGGCGGTGTTGTATTGGTCGTTGGATCCACCCTCGTCGCCCCATGCCATGTAGAGGTAGCCATCGGGGCCGAAGTGGATGTCGCCGCCGTTGTGGTTGGAGGCATCGTTGACTTGCTGGATGAAAACACGCTCCGATCCGGTGAATGCGGTGTTCGGATTGCTGGAGGAGGCGAGAAACTCGGAGAGGCGCTGGACGCGGGTGCCGCCGACCGTCACCGAATAAACCACGAAGAAGCGCCGGTTCTGGGCGTAGTTCGGGTGGAAGGCCAAACCTAACAGACCTTGTTCCGAAGAGGTTTGGAACACCTCGGCCGGGGCGGCAGTGCGCCCATTGACCAGACTGGCGAGATTGAGAAAGGTGACTTTCGCCGGGCTCGTTAGATTGGGAATCAGTTGGATGACGCCGCCTTTTTCGATGACGAAAACCCGGTTGCTTTCCCCCGGAGGCGCGGCGATGCCGACGGGATCGATGAACGACAATCCGGGGAAGGCGTTCGGCAAACTGATCGTCAGTTCCGGCGGGCCGGGAGGCATTTGCGAGGTGGCGACGGCCAGACGCGCGGCGGCGCTGACAGTGAGCGAAACCGTGGCGGTCGAGGTTAGGCCGGCAGCGTCGCGGATGCGGTAGACAAACGAGTCGGTGCTGGCGGCCGAGCCGTTGTGTTGGTAGCGGATCTGGCCCGAGATGTTGTCCACAGTCGTGGTGCCATGGATCGGTGGAGTGATGACGGCGAGCGTGGAAAGGTTCAGGTTCGCGCGGCCGTTGGGATCGAGATCGTTGGCGAGCACCGGAATGCCGACCAGACCACCCGGCGCGACGACTGCCTGATCGTTGTTGGTGACCGGCGCGAGATTGACCCATGGTGCCAGCGCGCTGCCGGGGATGATGGTCCGGCTTTGACCCGGGTAGCTCCACGCCACGCCGAGATTGTCACCACCGGTGCCTTCCTTCTGAAGGGCTTCGATGTAGTAGAACCGACCCGCGATGAGCGGGATCGAGGCGGAGTTTTGTGACGCAAATTTGGTCCATTCATTGACGTCCGTCCATTCGGGGATGGAGGCGATCAAGCGGCGGCTGTCGGGCGAAATGGTCGTGCTGAGCCACAGCTCGGCGTTGTCATCGGCATGCATGGAAAACGTGTAGTTGCCGGTGACCGGGGCGCGCACCCAGCCGAACACACGGGTGCCATAGTTGTCCGACCAGTTGGTCGGTGCTAGGAACGACGTGAGCGTGCCGCTTGTGTTCGGCGAGTTCGGAAACGTCGGCCGCGACGTGAGGTCGCTCACCGCGGTGCCGTTGATTCCCGTCCACAGGTGGCGGGTGATCGAGCCGGTGGTCTGGGCCTGGCTGATCGCGGCGAGCGGGAACAGCAGGAAGACGGATAGGAGGTCAAGGGGTCTTGGCATTGGATATGGATTCGCAAACAATTCCTCGAATTCACGCGTTCACAACTGGAAAATAATTTCCCGGGGCTCTTTCAATCCGCGAATTGAAAACCCGAACAAAAGCACGGGTGACTGACACCCAATGTCCGTCAAAGAGCGATTATCGATCAATCGGGGGGCATTCCATCCGGTGCGGCGGCAAGAGAATAAAGCAATCATTCCACCCACGGTCAGTTCGAAATTGCCGATGATGGCCTTCGAGGGTTCTTATGGCTTTCATGCGTTTCATGAGGTGTTAGGGCGATGGTTCGGAAACGGGTTCCAAGCGATAGAAGGCTTTGTCTTCAGGAGGATTCGGATCGGTGAAAAGAGCGGTGGCGGCGGAAGGCTGTTTGCGCTCAACTTCCGTGGAGAAGCTGTTGAGGTCGGCGCTCCGCATGAGGCGATAGGTTCTGGCGGGGTTCAAGCCGCTGACGGAAAGATCGAAGCCGCCGCCGGGGTTGAAGCCGAGATGGGTGACGACGAGCGGGTTGCTTGCGAGGATGGAGGCATTGACCTCATCGATCATGGCTTGGACTTGCGCGGTGGTGGCGGGGTAACCGAAAGCGGAGGGATTGCCCGAGATATAGATCTGGTAGGCGGTTTCATTTTCCGCAATGGCCCCGGTGACGCCGGTGATGGCGTTGAGTTGTGCTGCGGCAAGGGTGGAAGTGTTCGGATTGGCCGAGGTGCCGAAGTGGACGTCGTAGGTATCCGCGCCGTTGTCGATGACCAGCCAGAGGTCATACCATGTGTCGGTGGCGAGGCCGGTGGTGAGGCTTTGGTAGGAGCCGCCGTTGCGTGCTCCGAGTTCGATGGTGCCGGCGTTTCCGATTAGAAAAACCTGAGCCTCAAAATCTCCGAAAGAGAAGGCGGTGCCACTTGGAATATCGGAAAGACCGAAGGTGGTATCGGGCGTGCCGGTAGTGGTGCGGATGCGGAAATGATAGACGCCTTTTTCGCCCTGGGGGATGGGAGTGACGGCGCGCCCCGCGCCGCGGGATCCCGATGCCCATCCTTGCGCGAGATGCCGGGTGGTGCCATCGTCCTGGACCGCGACTAAGACGGTGGGCGAGAGAGACTGGGTGCTCCAGACTTCGGTGGCGTTGGTGGTGCCATTGAAGGTTCCGAGGGAGTAATTTTCAAAGTCCTCGATCAGGCTGTAGCTTGTCGGTTCAAGTGTGAACTCAAGACCGGACACTCCGCCGGAGGTGATGGAGACGAGGATTTCGCTGGATGTGAAGTGGTTGTCCGCAGTGGCGGTGACGTACCAATTGCCACCGATAATATCGGTGGAGAATTGTCCGT
>JBIPND010000331.1:0-4587 GCA_044374015.1 Luteolibacter sp.
GCGAGATGATGACGGACATCGAGTATTCGAGGAACGAATTGGAAAGTTCTTCGGCGACGTTGATGGGCTTGATGTTGGCTTCGGACATGGTGGGAAAATGAGTTGCGCTTTATTCTTCTGGATTGGGCATCGGCGAGTCGTAAACATCCTTGCGGTGGCCGACCCGGAGGATTACCACTCGTTCTGGCTGATTGAGGATGGCGAAAACCACTCGAATGTCTCCCACGCGCAGGCGGCGGAGTCCGGCGAAGGGGCCGGTTAGGGGTTTGTGGCGCTGTGGCTGGTCGCTGAGTTGTTCGGCGATCGCCATCACAACGTGCAGGGACTCCGCAGCGCCGAGACGCTTGAGTTCCTTGATGACGACCTTTTTGAAAACGAGCTTCACGCTTGGAGTTCGAGGAGGACGTCAGCGAGCTCGATTTCCGGCTCGGTGGAATGCAGGCGGTCCTTGGAGATCTCCAGATCCGCGATTTCCTCGAAATAATATTCGAGGGCCTTTTGCAGATGATAGGATTTGCTGCGTTCCGTCTCGGTGGCGATCGCCGCGAGACGATTGGAGAGGTTCTCCGGGAGACGGACGGATAAGGTGGTGCTCATGATTCCAAGATAACTGTCGTGCGGGGTGGTGCAATGTAATACAACGTGCGCCGGAGCCTGGCGGCCAGCTTTGGCTCCGGGTTACACATCCAGGTTTCTGACATTGAGGGCATTGTCTTCGATGAACCGTTTGCGCGGCTCGACGATGTCGCCCATGAGGACGTCGAACATCTTGTCGGCTTCGACGGCGTTGTCTTCGTCGAGACGGACGCGGAGGAACTGGCGGACTTGCGGGTCCATGGTGGTTTCGAAGAGCTGTTTGGCATTCATTTCGCCAAGTCCTTTGAAGCGTTTGATCGAGACGCCGCGGCTGGCGATTTCGAGGACCTTGCCGAGGATTTCGGGCACGGCGAAGACCGGGGTGATCTTTTGTTTGTCACCGTCGCCTTCGATGACTTCGAAGAGCGGGGTGTCGTCGTTGAAGAAGACTGCGGTGTCGATGCCGCACTCGGTGAGGCGGGAGAAGATGCGGGCGATGGCGTGGGACTCGTGGAGTTCGTGGAGGTTGGCACGGCGGGACGGTCCGGTGTGGACGGCGATTTCCTCCTCGCTGAGGATTTCATCAAACAGGCGGAGGTCGCGGTTTTGGGCGGCGAAGGCGCGGAGATCGGCTTCCTTGGAGAAGTAGGTGAGCGCCTCGTCGTTGCCGGTGCGGATGCGGAGCATGAACTCCGGCAGCGCGCCGTTGACGCGGGCGGCGAGGTAGTTTTTGAAGTTGCCGCCGTTGCCTTCGATGGTGGTCGAGAAGCGGGAGAGCGAGGAGAGGTTTTCGAGGATCACCTTGAGTTCCTCGGCGGTGAAGTTGCGGGACTGGTCGAAGGTGCGGAGTTCGACTTCGCCGGCGCCGAGTTCGATGAGGATCTTGTTGAGCTGGTCGTTGTCCTGGACGTATTCGGAGCGTTTTTTGCGGGTCACCAGGTAGAGCGGCGGTTGGGCGATGTAGAGGAAGCCGCGTTTGACCAGGGCCGGCATGTGGCGGCAGAAAAACGTCAGCAACAAGGTGCGGATGTGCGAGCCGTCCACGTCGGCATCGGTCATGATGACGATTTTGTGATAGCGGACCTTGTCGATGTTGAACGAGCCTTCTTGCTCACCGTCGCCGATGCCGGCGCCGATGGCGGTGATGAGGTTCTGGATTTCCCGGTTCTGCAGCGCGCGGTGAAGGCGGGCCTTTTCGACGTTGAGGATCTTGCCCCGCAACGGCAGGATCGCCTGGGTGCGGCGGTCGCGGCCTTGCTTGGCGGAACCACCGGCGGAGTCTCCTTCGACAATGTAGAGCTCGGACTTGGCGGGATCGCGCTCGGAGCAGTCGGCGAGTTTGCCGGGCAGGCCGCCGCCGGAGAGGGCGGATTTGCGGACGGTCTCGCGGGCTTTGCGGGCGGCCTCGCGGGCGCGGGCGGCGTTGACGGATTTTTCGATGACGCGCTTGGCGAGACCGGGATTTTCATCGAAGAACTGCATCAGGCCTTCGTAAACGATGGACGAAATGACGCCTTCGATCTCGCTGTTGACGAGTTTGTCCTTGGTTTGCGAGCTGAAGCGCGGGTTCGGCATTTTCACCGAAATGATCGCGATGAGGCCTTCACGGACGTCGTCGCCGGTGAGGGCGGGGTCCTTGTCCTTGAGGATTTTGTTGGCCTTGGCATATTGGTTGATGCCGCGGGTGAGGGCGGTGCGGAAGCCGGTGAGGTGGGTCCCGCCGTCGCCGTTGGGAATGGAGTTGGCGAAGCAGAGGATCTGGTCGTTGTAGGAATCGTTGTATTGGAAAACCACGTCGGCGAAGACGTCGTCGGTGGTTTTCTTGCCGTCGTAGTCGAGATCGATGGCGCGCTTGCCGTGGAGAATGATCGGTTCGTCGTGGATGAGGGTTTTGTTTTCGCCAAGCTGGGCGACGAATTCCTCGATGCCTTTCTGATAGAAAAACGTGGCTTTTTTGGCGGATTCGGGGCGCTCGTCCTCAAGGTCGATGGTCAGGCCGGGGTTGAGGAAGGCGAGTTCGCGGAGACGGGTGGCGAGGCGGTCGAATTTGAATTCGATGGTATCGACGAAGATCGTGGCGTCCGGGAAGAAGGTAATCATCGTCCCGGTCTTACCGGGATCGACCTCGCCGATGACGTGCAGCGGGATGGTGGTTTTGCCGCGCTCGAAGCCGATCAGGTGGACTTTGCCGTTCCGCATGATTTCCGCCTTGAACCAGTCGGATAGGGCGTTGACGCACTTGGCACCGACGCCATGAAGGCCGCCAGAATATTTGTAAGCGCCTTGGCCGAACTTGCCGCCGGCGTGGAGATTGGTGAGCACGAGCTCGACGGCGGGCATGCCGAATTTCAAGTGCATATCGACGGGGATGCCACGGCCGTTGTCGGAGATGGAAACCGAGCCATCGACGTGGATGGCGACCTTGATGCGGCTGCAATAGCCGGCGAGGTGCTCGTCGATGGAGTTGTCGAGGACCTCGAAAACGCAGTGGTGGAGACCGCGCTCGTCGGGATCGCCGATATACATGCCGGGTCGCTTGCGAACGGCATCCAAACCTTCGAGCTTGTCGATCTGGGCGGCGTCGTAAACCTGTGCTGCGGCAACTTGGGTTTCTGCTTTTTGTGGCTCGTTCGAATTCTCGGACATAGTGCGGCCAGAGGGTCTAAAATCCTACTCGCAGAAACAAGGAACTTCGTCGGGAAAGAGACGCTTTTTTCGGCAACTCACCTCAATACACATATGGCTAAACGGCAAATGGTTACGGTGAATTTCCGCGCCAGTTTGGAGATGGGGCAGGGGAGTTGGCCGGTGATGGCGGGAAACCCCGGGGCATGCGCGCCAAGTTAAGGGAATCGTTCGCGAGTCTTGACGTGAGGAGGGGCGGACACCGCTCCGCCCCTGGCTGTGAGGGGAGCCATGAAAAGGGATTCTCTCTCTGCTCATGGAGTCCCCGTGGGCAAGGTGGCCGGAGTCCGCCTCTCCTTAGGGGGCCGCCTTCATGGCGCCTGCGAGAGTGGGAAAGCGGGTGAATTTCACCCGGATGAGCTATTCCGGCGTGGAACGGCTCGGGGTGATCAGGTGATGCCAAGGCATTCGCGCTGCCACTTGAGGAGCACTTCCGGGGCTTCCGATTCTCCGGCGGCGAGACTTTCCAAGACAGCTCGCGGCGCAATCAGCGAACCCTCGATATCGAAGCGCTCGGCGGCCTGTTCCCGCGTCTTGAGGAGAATGTCCACTTTCCGGTCAAAGTCCCGGTCGCGTTTCCTGCGTTTTCCGCTAGGTCGCTCCGGCCACTCGTTCTCGGGCAGCTGCTCGGCGGCGGCGATGGCCGTGCGAAAGCGTTTGATGCGGTCCGGCCGGAAATGATGAGGGAGCGAAACGTTCTTGCGGGCGGCAAGTTCGATGCTCCATTCCAGAATTTTGCGGTTTGGGGCCACCATGAATGAGGGGCGATCCCATGATTTGGCCTCGCCATCGCGCCAGTTCCACAGGGCCCTGAGGCAGGCAAGGCCATAAGGCTCGAGCTTGCCTGAACCTTGAACCCGCCAGTTTTCCTCTTTCGAGTCGTCGCGATCCAAGACCCTCTGCCGCGCGGCCAAGCAACTTTCCTCAAACCAGGAGTATCGATTCTTCTGTTTGAGTCCGGCGACGATCATATCGCCCATTTCCAACAGATAATGCACGTCGTTGAGCGCATACTCGATCATTTTGGGCGAAAGCGGACGCTTTCCCCAGTCGGCTTTCTGTGAAGATTTGGACAAATCGACGCCGAAATAATGGCTCACCAGATCCCCGAGGCCGAAGCGGCGCACGCCCAACAAACGGGCACCGATCTGAGTGTCGTAAACCACTGCGGGGAGTTCACCGAACTGACGCTTGAACATGGTCATGTCGTAGTCGGCACCGTGCATCCAAACGGCGGCCTCGGAGAGGTAAACGCCTAGCGAGGTGAGATCTTCAATGGCCAGCGGATCGATCAAAACACATTCACCGCGGACAGCGAACTGGATC
>JBIPND010000332.1:0-4585 GCA_044374015.1 Luteolibacter sp.
CCGTGCATCCGGAACTCCGCCACATTCACCGGCGCGTGTGCGAATCTTTTTCCGATGGCATCCAGCCTTGCGTAAAACTCCCCATCCATCACATAGCGGAAATCCTCCCGCAGACGGTGGCCTTCCACGATCACCGTGGCGTTCCGATAGAACGCCGCCGTTGAGGGCACATAACAATGATGATGGATATGCACGAAAGATGACCAGCCGGGCACCTTCATCGTGCGGATCAAGCCACCACTCTCATCGATGAAATCATAGTCCCCGTAAACCACATCCGCCGCCGATCCCCTCAGGAAGTCCAACATCCCGGCAAGTGCTCCCGGCTTCAGCCTGTCATCCGCATTCAGCCAGATCACCCACTCGCCTTGTGCGCGGTCAAAGCCTTTGTTGATCGCATCCGACATCCCCTTGTCCGGCTCCTGGATCCACACCGCATGCGGAAACCTCGCCGCGGTTTCCGCGCTGTCATCCGTCGATCCCGCATCAAAAAGCACATGTTCCAAACTCACTCCATCCTGCCCCGCCACGCTTGCCAGGCAGTCAGCCAGGAAGCGCCCGTGATTCAGGCTGGGGGTGATGATGGTGAAATCCATAAACCCTGCCCTAACCAAGAATCCACTTGTCATGCAAGTGGCGGATCGGCACCTGATTCTCGGCGGCGAACCGCTCGACGGCGGCACGGACGCCGCTCCAGCCCCAATCGTCGCCGAAGATCATTCCTCCGGGGGCAAGCAGGCCGTGATAATCGAGCAGGTCCTGATAGACATCCTCTTCCTCATGACTTGCGTCGATGTAAATCAAGTCCGCACGCAGGTCGGTTCTCATCAACCACAATGCGGCCGCCGTCGAAGTCATCGGGAACGGGACGATTCGTTGTTGATGCCCCCGGTGGCAGACATTGGCCAGGAAGCGGTAATAGACCGATGGGAAACCGTGTTTGCATTCCAAGGCGCCAAACCGCTCGGGGTCGGTCTGGTCGGACCAGAATTCCAAGGCCCCGAGCCAGGTGTCTATACACAGGATTTTCCCGTCGAGCCCTTCGGCTTTCATCGAATCGGCCATGGTCACCGCGGACGCTCCCTTCCAGGAGCCGACTTCGATGATGAATCCCGGCCTCTTTTCCCGAATCAGCTCCGCGAATGCCGGAGAATCACCTCCCCAACCCGTGAGATCTTCCGGGAATGCCTGATGATGGAATCCCTCGTAAATGTTCTGGCCGTGGACCGCGTGCAACAGCTCATCCACCGTCACCTGGCTTACACCGGTTGATCCCGCGCGCCGGATTCCCGGACGCCGCCGCTTGATGGTGTAGCCGAACCGCCCGGCGATTTTCTGCATCAGAGAGATGATCGAGTTATGGGAAATCATGGAGTTGTTTCAGAGGGCCGGTTGGGAGACGCATTTCGGATCGCCACGTAGGATTTCGGGAAAAGCCACAACAGTCGTTCCGTCCAGATCTGGCAATCCGGAAACAGCTCGTGCATCTCACGTTTGGTTAGCAGGCGCGTCGATTGGGCGATCTCCTCCAGCTCGGCTTGGCTGGCCGAGCCGGTAAGCCCCCTCAGGCTCATCCAACGGGCCAGCCGGACGTGCCAGGCCGCAGGGAACCAATGGATGAAGGGGCCGATGTAATGGGGTTCCACCGGGCAACCGTAGGCCGGAGTTTGCACCCACAGCCGATGGCCGACCCGCCGCGCCTCCGCAGCAAACGCCAGTTGCTCGTCCCACGTGCCGACATGTTCGATCACCGAGTTGGAAAAGACGATGTCATATTGCCTGTCCCGAAACTGCAGCCGCCGCGCATCGCCGGCAAGGGCCCGGATGACGGGTGCTCCCGGAGGCATATCCTCGATCAGCGTTTGGAGCTCAAGATTCAAGACATCCACCTGGCCGATCGATTCCCCCCGTTTGAACCAATTGAAGGGGTAGCCCCCGATGTCTAGCAGAACTTCGGCCGGTGTCGGATGCAGCGCGTCCACAAACCGCGCAAACCGCCGCTCCTTCCAAAAGCGCCAAGTCCAGCGGTAGAACCGGATCAGACGTGGCGGAGGTGATGATGGACCGGGAGACATGTTAAATCAGCAAGAGGTAGGGCGGATCCGGCCCGGTCCGCCCACTTGCCCGCCGGATGGCGGGGCGAATGCGAGGACCTTGAAAAGCAAAAGAAAAGCGCCGGGCCTTCACACACCACCCGCAAACCCACCCTCGTGGGGAGTCACGGCTGACCGGGCCGGATCAGCCCTGTCATTTACATCTAGCAGCTGCCAGCCCTCGCAGCGTTTTTCCAACGCGGGTGCATGGATGCCGCCCTGAAACCAACAGTTAGGCATCAGGACCTGTTGGGCGGCTTTCCTGCCAAGCCATGCGGCCCACCATGAATAAGTGCTGTTGGCAACGACGTGGTGGCCCGCGAGACTCATCAGGTGCAGGTCGAGAAGGGGATTGAATGGATCGGAGTGGGTGCAGACCTCGACGTCACCGAGTTGGAACGTTTTCAGGCACCAGACAGGATCGTCTGAAAAAACCAAAAAGCGCGCGCCCGGGACCGTGGCTCGCATGCGGTCCATCGCCCGCTGATAGTAGTCCGCATCCAACAGCGCGAGGTTCGGGTTGTTCACGTAATCGGTGCGCCTGACGTGCACGGCCACCGATGAGGGCGAGCGGAGTTTGTCAGCGAGCCGCTCGTGGCCGGTTTCGAGTCCGAGGTCCCCGGTCGCAAGTTCATTCCTTAGCTGTTTTTCAATCCCCTGGAAATACAGCGGCGTCTGGAAATAACCGAACACCACGCAATCGGCGGGCGATCCGAGCAATCCCGCATCGAACGAATGAGCGCCTGCCGTCTCGCGGATGATGGGTTTTCCGGCGTATTCCCAGTGGTGTTTCCCCGTCAGCTTGAGCAGGCAACGGGAACCCGGCGAGAACGGTCGCGCGATTCTAGCAGATCCTCCCGCAATTCCCGGAAAGCGCCGGAGCGGTTCCACATAGGGCCAGGTTCTTCCATTGAACCACGAGGCGTCCATGACCAAGGGAACGCCGTGTTTTTCCGCCAGCACACGGCCGAATGCATACTGGAACAAGTTGTTTCCCAGCCGGCCGAGCATGACGACGCGAATCATGGCCGTCCCAAGTATGGGTTGTCGGATCGAATTTGGAACGGTTGCGTCAGTCCCCATGCCCACAACGCCATGAAAAGATACATCAACCCGTAACGGGGATGCATGAAGCTGAAGTCGGCGTAGCCCTTGATGTAACTATATAAAACCACGGCTCCGATCATGGGAACCGAAGTCACCCAGGCTGCTAGGGCGAAGAACGTCGAATCTGCGACATGCCCACGCTTCAAGACCAGCCATAGACCTGCGGCGATGGCTGCCAGCGCGCTCATTCCCTGCAAGGCCCGGCCACCGCCTGGCAGGTGCCCATCGATGAGGGCGAGCTTGTTTCCCGCGACCAAGGGGGTGAATCCCGCCGGGTCGGCGAGAAAAAACGGCAATGTGACCGCGGCAGCTGCGGCGACGGCCAGGGAACATCCCGCAATGGCTCTCGGGAAATTGCCCCAGCGCCACACCGCGCCGCCTGCCAGCGGCATCAGCAGCAGGAAATTGGGCCGCGACGAAAGCGCGAGTCCAAGAAACAGCGCCGTGAAGAGACGGCGTTCCCAAGCGTCGCCGGGAAAAGTCCAGCAGCGGATGAACCATCCTAGCGCCACCGCGACATAGATCCCATTGGCCAGCATGTCACCGCCTGATATGAATTCATACTGCGCCGCCGGACTCAGCCCGAAAACCACCGCTAACAAAAGCAGGATCTCGCCGCGCCGCCCATGCCTGCGGATTGTCACCCATAGAAATACTGCGATCCAGAAAAAATTCTGATAGGCGCTGTTGCCGAGAATCACGAAGGGCACCGCGAGGAGAATCGCGCCCGGGAATAATGACAGCGGGCCAGCCTCCGGATGGGGCGGGTAATACGGATAGTCGCCAGCGAGCAACCGCTCCACGGCGATGTTCAATCCGTCGTCCCTGTCGCTGCTCCTGCCAGGGCCCTGGGCATCTTCGATCGGATAGCCGACGGCGAACACCGCAAGCAGACCCACAGCGAAAACAACCACCCAGATCCAAAACCGGTGATTGACCCACCCCTGAATCGATTCACGGAATTTCCACCATGCATACCCCATGCTGGCGAGCAACGCCGCATAGGCAAGCAGCCCGCCGAGTCCGAGATTTCTTTGGAAGAACCCCGCAGATGCAAGGAAGGCCAATAGATACAGGGATACCAATCCCATGCGGTTGGACGGTTGTTGCTGCGTTTTCCCGTTCATCATGGCGCTCCGCAGGCCTCCAGGTCGTCGAGCCACGCCGCTAACAGCCGATCTTCCTCACCGCCCACCCAGCCGTTTTGAATCAAGGTTTCGTAGCAACGCTCCATCATCAACCGGGTCGAGTCGGTGGCTGATAGGGGAACCGCCAGCAGCGCTTCCCGCATCCGCGCGTTGTGGAGGTAGCCGGGGAGTTCGTCGGTGAAATCGCGAACCAGATCGTGGACGTTGCGTTCCTGCCAGACCGTCGGTCCGTGGAAC
>JBIPND010000333.1:0-4584 GCA_044374015.1 Luteolibacter sp.
ATGATCGGGGACAAACCCTACGTCTCGCGCATGGATCTGGCGAAATTGATCGACCCCGTCCTGCGTCCCAATTTCATCCAAAACGCCGGCGACTTCCGCACCGTCGTGCTCGATCCCGGCCATGGCGGTAAAGATCCCGGAGCCACCAATTCCCTCGGCACCGAGGCAAACTACAATCTCAAAGTCGCAGGCATGGTCAAAACCCAGCTTCAGGCGCAGGGCTTCAAGGTTGTCATGACCCGTGACAGCAACCAGTTTTTATCGCTCCAGGAACGCGTCAATTTCGCCAACGCGGTGAAAGAAACCGCCGTTTATATCAGCATTCACTTCAATTCCGGCGGTCGCGCCGCACGTGGCATCGAGACCTTCACGCTCTCACCTCCGGGAGTTTCGCACTACGGCAAAGAGTGGAAAGCGGCCGACAATCAAACCCGCGCCGGCAACCAGCACGACTCCGCCAACATCGCGCTCGCCACCTCCGTCCACGGCTCGCTGCTCCGCCGCCTCGGAAAAAACACCTTCGACCGCGGCATCAAGCGCGCCCGTTTCAGCGTGCTTTCCGGCGTCCGCCACCCTGCGATCCTGCTGGAGGGCGGCTTCATGAGCCATCCCTACGAAGCCCGTTTGATCGACATGCAGGACTATCAGGCGGCTGTCGCCAAGGGTATCGTCGATGCGGTGGGCAAGTATCGCTACGCGGTCGCCCGCAAACCGACGACCGCCACTAAAAACTGAGTCGCGCCTCAGCCCAGAATCGCCTCGGTCATCCGCAACGCTTCCAGATTCGGCCGGACCGAGTGCACCCGGTGAAGCATCACCCCGAGCTCCCGGGCGTGTGCGGTGAGCGCCACCGTCGGCCACTCGCGCGCTTCCAGATCCGTGCTGCCAAGCAGCTTTGCGATGAACGATTTACGCGAGACGCCTAACAAAACCGGCCGCCCCGCCGGTGCGATTTCCCCAAGGCTGCGGATCAGCCCGAGATTGTGCTTCAGGTTTTTCCCGAAGCCGATTCCCGGATCAAAACACAGGGTTTCCGGATCAATTCCCGCCGCCGTGAGAGTCGCCAGTCGCTCTTCGAAAAATCCCCTCACCTCCGCCACCACGTCCGCGTAATGCGGGGCCAGCTGCATCGTTTGCGGGTCGCCTTGGCGGTGCATCACCACCACGCCGCAGCCGGTCTCCGCGCAGACTTCCGGCATTCCCGGGTCCGCCAGCAGCCCGCTCACGTCGTTTACGATATCCGCCCCCGCATCCAGCGCCGCGCGGGCGACCGCCGCCTTTGACGTGTCGATCGAAATCATCCCTGCCCACTCCGCCCGCAGCGCGGCGACCACCGGGGCGGTGCGCCGGATTTCCTCGGCCACCGCCACCGGCAACGAACCCGGCCGGGTCGATTCGCCCCCGATATCGATCAGCGCGGCCCCCTCCGCGATCATCCGCCGGGCGTGGGACAGCGCGCTGGCGATTTCACAATGATCACCGCCGTCCGAAAACGAATCCGGCGTCACATTGAGAATGCCCATCACGCACGCCCGATGCGAGAGGTCCAGCCGGCCATTTCGTGTCTTCCAAATCATGCTAGAATTGGCGGCTTGCAGCGGCCGCCTGAGATGCCTAGTTTGTGCCCTATGAACCCACTGGCAACTTGGAAAATTTGCGCCGTCATCGCAGGCCTGCTCATGCCGCTGCCTTGCAACGCGAACGACTTCAACGCGGTCGATGGCCCGAACGTCCGCGTCATGCGCCACGAAGACGGCTCACGCGCGATGTTCACCCGCAGCCCGGACAACCGCACCCTTCGCAAGAAAACCTTCTCCGCGAATGGCGTGATGACCATGCTCACCGTTTACACCATGGACTCCAACGGGAATCCTCGCGGCTGCAAGATTTTCGACGGCCAGAACGACGAGCTCTTCAAGGTCAGCTACGGCTACCACAAGAGCACCGGCCAGCTGGTGCAGGAAAAAATGTTCGATTCCCGCGTCCGCCGCACCGATCCCAACAGCGGCTCGGAAATGCCGGTGCAGCTCGTCGTTTACCTCTACGATGCCGAGGGCAAACGCAGCGCGCCCATCGTCTATAACCTGCTCCCCGGCAAAACCTTCGAGCAGGTCTTCGGCGTCAAAACCTCCGCACTCGAAAGCAATCCCTTCAACGACGGGAAACGCTGATCCCACAGACGTGCCGACTCCCCAAACCCTGCTGCCAATTCTGCTAGGCGGAGCCATCGGTGCCGCCGGAATCCTCCAAGGCCTGCATTGGAAATCCACCCGCGCCCCCGCGGACCTCGCGGAAATCGAAAACCAACTCCGCATCGCCGGTGAGGAAAACGAGATGCTCAAACGTGAGAACGAGTCGCTCCGGTCCCTCGCCCAGGGCGGCGGCGAACTCTCCGTGCCCCAGGAACTCATCGATCGCGCCGAACGCGAGTTCGGGCTGCGCTTCCTATCAAGCCCGGTGGTCCACCGCATCGCCGGCGAAGAACTCCGCGACCGCATCGGCGCCGCTATCGAGAGCCGCCTTGGCCCGTCCGGCATCGACGACCGCCAGGAATCCTACTCGCTCATCGGCTGGCTCCGTCCCGGCGACAACCTGCTCGCCCAGCTCACCGCCGTGCGCTCGATGGGCGCGGCCGGTTGGTTCGACGACGTCACCGGCGAGGGCTGGATGCTGGACAAGGCGGATTTGAAAAACATCCCGGACCAGGCGACGCTGGTTAGCCTGTTAGCCCGGATCCTTCTCCACCAGCATTTCCCGCCGCCGCCCGCCTATCCCGGCGATGATGCGGCCCGCGCCCGCGAAGCCCTCCATCAGGGGGCCGCCGCCGGTGCCGAAGCGCGATTCCACACCGAGAAAGCCCGCACCATTGGCTTCATGTCGATGCGGGAAAACCACCCCTTCGAGCAACTGCTCGCCGCGCTCCCGCCCTTCCTCCAAGGCCTCACCAACTTCCCGGCGGTCGAGGGCAAGGGCCATGCCGATTCCCTTTACGTCCAAGGCGTCGAAAAATTCCAAGCCGCCTTCCGCAGCCCGCCGCAGACCACGCGGGCGATCCTTTTCCCTGGCGAACCCGCCGCCGAACCCGCCGCGCTCGAACTGCCGGCCACTCCCGAAGAACCTTTCCTCACCGAGTCCGCCGGCCAGCTCGGCCTCCGCCTGTGGCTCGAACCGCTGGGCGATGCCGGGGCCGCGGCGGAAATCGCCGCCACCTGGAAAAACGACCGCTACATCCTGTTTCCCGACGGCGAAACCTCGTCCGCCGTGCTCTGGGAAATCGAACTCGAATCCGCCGCAGCCGCCGACCGCCTCCAAGCCACCGCCCTCGACCTCACCGCCGCGCTCGGTGGCAGCGAACAAAGCGCCACTCTCGCCGAAGCCGTCGTCTCTCCGGAGAAGCGTCACCTGTTAGTCGCGCGCCCGGCACCTACCCGCATCCGTTTCCTCAACACCGCCGAGGCCGCCACCGCCGCGCTTCTCACAAGTTCTATCAAATGATCGCCAAACAAGTCATCTTCGAAGGCCGCGTCCAAGGCGTCGGCTTCCGCTACACCGTCAAGGACCTCTCCCGCGGCTTCGACGTCTGCGGCTGGGTCAGGAACCTCGACGACGGCAGCGTCGAGATGCAGGTCATGGGCGAGCCTGCGGAAGTGGAATCCTTCATCAAGGAAATCGCCGAGGAATCCAACGTCGCCCATCACATCAAGAATCTCGTCGCCACCAAGATTCCGCTGCTGGAAAATTGCGCGGGTTTCAAGATCACGTCCTGATCCCGGGAGGCCGGAAACTGATCATTTGCCATGTCCGGCACTGCGTCTACGGTAAAGTTGGCGTTGACGATTTCGCATGGCTCGAAATTAAACCGAATACATCCCCCCTCGGTAATCGTCTCTCGTGTGAGTAAAAATTCACCCAACCAACAACATGAACCTAAGACATTTAACCCTATTGGGCTCCCTCTCCGCGCTGGCGGTCGGGGGTGCCCTGCTGGCCCCCACCCGGGCCTATGCTCAGGAAACGGGGTATGAGGAGCTCACCCGTGGCCCGGTCCACGAAGCCTTCGCCGGAGCCGTCAGCTTCGATCCCGAGCCGAGCTTGCTCGTCCGGACCGCGCCCCCCGAAGATATCGAGGAAATTCCGCCGGATCAGGAACTCGAAGGTGACAACGTCGCCTGGATCCCCGGCTATTGGGGATGGGAGGAAGATCAGAACGATTTCATCTGGATCAGCGGAATTTGGCGCAATTTGCCGCCAGGCCGTCAGTGGGTTCCGGGTTATTGGAGCGCAGCGGATGACCAGTGGCAGTGGACGTCCGGTTATTGGGCGGACGAAGAAGCCGAAGAAGTCACCTATTTGCCTGAGCCTCCCAAGTCGATTGAAACCGGCCCTAACGTGGCAGCTCCGTCGGAAGATCATATCTGGATTTCCGGAACTTGGGTGAACCGTGAGGAACGCTACGGCTGGAGACCCGGCTACTGGGAACGCGGTCAACAGGACTGGGCATGGAGTCCGGCCCACTATCGCTGGACACCCTATGGCTATGTCTTTATCGATGGCTACTGGGACTTCAACGTCGCCCGCCGTGGC
>JBIPND010000001.1:0-34539 GCA_044374015.1 Luteolibacter sp.
TCGGCAGCGCGCGCAGACACGGTGAATTGCAATAGGGCTAGCAGAACCATGGCACGCAATTGATTCAGCATCCGCCTCACTGTGGATTGGCGGGAATCAACGGAAATATACTGTCGATTTGTTTTCATTTGGCTTCAGCAGGCTTCGATTGAAGCTTGTCGGCGAGTGCCTTTTCGATGGCTGGCATCAAGGCTTCGCCGCGGATGTTTTTGTTAGCGATGACCAACCCGGTGTCTCCGTCCACCAGCAGCATGTGGGGGATGGAGCGGATGCCGTAGAGTCTGGCAACATCCGCCTGCCAGAACTTGCCATCATAAACCTGTGGCCACGGCATGTGTTTCTTGGTGGCGAAGTCGGTTAGCTTGGTTTCCATGCCTTCCTTGTCGAGGCTGATGCCAAGCACTTCGAAACCCTTGGCATGACAGGCTTCGTAGGCCTTGATCACGTTTGGCAACTCGGCCACGCATGGTCCGCACCAGGTCGCCCAGAAGTCGAGCAAGACGACTTTGCCTTTGTAATCACCCGGGAACGTTACGGTTTTCCCGGTGAGGAGTTTGCCGGTGAATGCCGGGGCTTTTTTGCCGGGGCTGAGATCCACCTCCTGCGGTGCCACCTTGGGTGCTGGCTTCTGAGCGGGTGTGAGTTGGAAGTCCCCATCGAGTGTCAGATTGCTGATGGCCCACCATTTGCCATTCACTTCGAAGGGTTTGTGGGCGGGTGTTACAAATCCCATGCGGCCGGTGTTTGGATTGGCGATCCCGAGCCAGAGGATCGGATTGCTCATCACATCCTGGGTGAGTTTGAAATGGCCGACACATCCGGCATCCTCCAACGCGGCCGGAACGGTCTGCCCGTCGATGATCAGATCTCCGGTGAGTCCGTAGTCGCTGTAATAACTGAGCATGAGCGCGGCTCCCTGGGGGGCGGGTGTCGGTTGTGACTTGTCGAAATAGAATTTCAACCTTCCCTCACGCAGTCCGGCGGTGAAAGGGATGGATACGGTGGCGTCCGCAGTCCAGTTGATGCCGTCGTCACCGTTGCGGAGTTTGTAGGTTTTGTTCTCCGATTTGCAGGCAGGATCGTCGGTGAAATCGCCGTTGGCATTGCTGTCCACAAACAAGCGTTCAGGGCTGTTGTTCGGAGCATCCGCGATGACAAGGAATGTGGCGGGAGCATCGGGTGGTCCCAGTTTGATCTCGCCATAGAGCGGTGACACCAATCCCTCCGGAGCGTGTTTCAGTCCGGCGGGGGCCTCCGCTTTCAGCAGCAGCCCGTGTGGACGGAAGCCACTGATTTTTTCATGAATGCCGGAGGACTGCCAGTTCAGGTGATGAACTACTTCCTGTGAGATCGCCGGCGTGGCCAAGGCAATGAGTTGTAACGCGAGCGAATTGTAAGTGGGGTGGAATTTCATGAGTTGAATGGTTGAATGATGAGTGGATTGGTTTGGGGATTCTGGGGTGGGGACTGGGATGCAATCGCTTCACAGCGGTGTCGAAAATTGATCAGTTTCAAAAGACCATATCCGTCCGCGAGGACTTTCTATCAAAATGCGGAGATGGTTGGTGGCACCCGGTGTAAGGTCCCTGAGTTCGATGGTATTCTCGCCATCGATGGCGGAAACCGGTTTGCCAGGGTGAGGCCAGAATCGGGTTTTCACCTCGCGATAGCCGAGTTCACGATCAAAGGTCAGGCAATCTTCGGGTCCGTGAAAAACGGTGAGAGTGGCCTTTTCTCCAGCGGCAAGGTCAAGGCCTGAAATTGGAATCACCAGCTTGGCCGAGGTGCGGCTGATGTTTGTGATTTTCCGGGGGCCGATGGTCGCCGGCAGTTTGTATAGATCCTCGAGCGCTTGATCTCCCTGAAGCCAGTCGGGCTTCGGTTGAGTGGCCGGAGCGAGAGTGATGGGTTTTCCGGATCCATCCTGATAGACCATGCCACCCATGCCCATGGAAAACCATCCGTCGTTGGTCTTGCGCCAGTGTTTGGCGGCGAGCCCTTTTCCGGCGGCCATGGTATCGATGGTGTGCCACCGTTTCTTGTCGTCGAGCATCCAGCCCCTGCGTTGGATGTCGCGGACGAGGTCACCGCTGCGTTCGCGGTCGGGAGGTCCGGGTTGTTCGACAAAGGCGCCCGGGTTGAGGGATCGCATCGGCTTGTCGCCATTCCAATCCGCGGCGGCGGCATAAAGTCGGAAGCGCTGGGTTTTCGGATCGAGAAAGTAGCCGAACCACTGGACCCACGGGCCGGAGACTTCCCCCCGGAGAGCAAGGGTGACCTCCCGGGTGTCGTTGCCGAAGGGTTGCCAATCCCCGCGAAGTTTGACGCCGGAGCCCTCATGGCCGAAGGAGCCGAACTCGGCCTCGGGTGACCCCGCCGCGAGCATGTGCGACCATTGTTCCTGCGGCTTCGGTTTGCCCGTGCTGAAACTCCAGAGCGAGAAATTGGCGGTTCCCGAGGAAGTGCCGTCGGCGGTGAAGCTGGTGCCGAAGTAGCCGAAGGGCGTGGTGACCGGCGAGTAGCTCGGCACCTTGGCGGACTCGGCGATGCGGGTGGTCATCACCCATAACTTCGGTGCCGCCACGGTGCTGCTGGAAAACCGGGCGTGGCAGGCGGCCGGTCGCCAGCGGGCGCGGAGCACGCGGGCATTGGCAGCGGCAGGGCCGAAGAGTTCAAGCCGGTGGAGCTTCCCGACCTGCTTGCCGGCGAGGGAATCGAGACGGACGGTTAGAGTCTGCCAGCCGGGTCGGGTGATATCAAATGTCAGAGGCTTTCCCTGCGGACGTTTGGCGTCCGGCTCAGCATGGGTGGTTAGGGACTGGTGGGCGTCGCCGAGCGAGTAGTCCAACTTGCTCCCGGCATCGCCGGAATCCACCACGAGATGGGAGTTGAGATACAACTTGCCGGGATGTTCGATCCAAAGATGCCAGCGCAGGGTGGTGGTCGGTTTGTTCCACTGATTCAAGTATTCGAAATCCGGTCCGATGAATTCCGCTCCGGCGGCGTCTTTGACCGGGGATTGGCCACTAGCGCGGATGCCGGAGTCGAAGAACCCGTTGCTGGCGGTTAGAGCCAGTTTGCCGTCAGGGGTTTGCTGGCCGAAAAACGTGTGATCCCGAGCCGCAGGATCCGGGAATGGCAACACGGGTTGAGAGATCTGTCCGTCGCCGGGCGGAACGGTCAGGGGGCGATCAAGGGCCGCGACCGGAACGCCGAGGAACAGCAGCAAGGCGGACGTCCGGCATACGGTTGAGAGGGTGTGCTTGCTCATGATTGGGGTGGGTTGCGGGGCGCCGGATGGTTTACTGTGAGGAAGAGTCCCGGCTGCGACCGCTCGCGCACAGTTGCGCGAGTTCTTTGGCAAGTTTTCCCACCACTTCCGGGTGCTGCGATGGCTTTCATGTCGGGTGAGATGTTCGCGTGGCGCGTTACTTTTTTTGTGGAATCTGCGCGTGGTTGTCCTTGAGCCATGCATCGAGGCGGGTGGTTAGATCGGCGCGGATTTGAGGCTGATGGGCGGCGAGGTCGGTGGTTTCGGAGGGATCCTTGGCGAGGTCGTAGAGTTCCTCTTTGCCGGTCTCCCAGAAACGGATGAGTTTCATGTCGCCCCGGCGGATGACTGAGTAAGGTGTCACCCTGCCGCCGCCCCAGTAATGTGGGTAATGCCAGCAAAGCTGATCGTGGATGGGCTTTTCCTCACCCTTGAGGGCGGGAAGGATGTTCATGCCGTCAAAGGTGGGGCATTTGACTTCGCCCCGGGGATCGGCCAGGGCGAGGAGCGTCGGGAAGAAGTCCTGGGTGATGACTGGCACGGCGCTGGTGGAGCCGGGCTTGGTTAGGCCGGGCACCTTGATGATCAGGGGGACGCGGAGCCCGCCTTCGTAGGCGTAGCCCTTGCCAAGGCGCTGCGGTGCGTTGCAGGTGGCGGGAGGCTTGCCGGCGTGGATGACACCTCCGTTGTCGGAGGTGAAGATGACGATGGTGTGATCGCTGAGTTTGAGTTTTTCGAGGGTGTCGAGAATGCGTCCGAGGCTTTGGTCCACGCTGGTGATCATGGCGTGATAGATGGCATTTTCCTGGCCATCGGCGGGCGGGACCTGGCGGGCTGCTTCGACGAGATCCTTTTTGCCCATCAACGGGTCATGGACGGCATAGTGCGGCAGATAGAGAAAGAAGGGTTGGTCCTTGCTGGTTTCGATGAATTGGATCGCTTCGTCGGTGAGGCGGTCGGTGAGGTATTCGCCCTCCTGGCCTTGTTGCTTCAGGGTAGCGATTCCGCTGCCCTTGGCGCTGCTGGTTTTGGTGTCGTTTGCTTTTCCGTAGGGCCAGAAAAAGGACGCCGGGTGGCCGGCGGCCGCGCCGGCGATATTGAGATCAAAACCATGATGCCCGGGGAGAGAGTCCGTGCCTCCGAGGTGCCACTTGCCGATGCTGGCGCTGCGGTAACCGCATTGTTTGAGGGCCTCGGCGAGGGTGACTTCATCCTTGGGCAGCGACTTCTGCCAGTCGGGGATTTTCAGGAGCGCGTTTTTGCCACCGTTTTCGCCGGGGATGTAGTCGGTGAGGTGCAGGCGGGCGGGGTTCTTGCCGGTCATCAGGGCAGCCCGGGTGGGCGAGCAGACGGCAGCTGCGGCATAGGCTTGGGTGAACTTCACACCCTCCTTGGCAAAGCGCGTCATCTGGGGCGTCTTGAAATACCTGGAGTCGAATGGCTCGCCGTCGTGCACGCCCATGTCGTCGATGAGCATGACAATGATGTTAGGCTTTGGCGCGGCAAGCGCGTTGATGGTTAGAAAACCGACCAGCTGGAGACTGGAAATCGCTTTGAGGGTCGCGTAGACGCCGCGGCTCTTGGATCGTTGCATGGTGCTTGCTGGGCTTCCGTTTCCCGGTGAATGGCGGCGGTGATGGGTTGAGAGGCGGGTGAACGGGCTAATCGCCAGCCGCTTTCTCCGTCATTTCACCCGAATCGGGCTCCGCTTGATGAAACCAGGTGGCGAGACAGGGCTTTTTCGGATCGCGCCCGGGGTAGAAGACCAGATTGGCGCGTTGTCCCACTTCCAGGCGGATGCCGGTGCGGATAATGAAGCGGAGCTCATCGCCGTTGGCGTGGACCGCCTGCACGGAGATGAGTGTCATCGCTCCCTTGACCGGCGTCGGAACGATTTTCACGCTGCGAGGACCGAGGGTGACCGAGGTTGACGCGATCTTGGCCTTGATCGGTTGATCGCAGAGGTTGACGAGACGGAAGGAGTCCGGTGGGAAATCCGTCTGATTGGACGGCAAGACCAGGGAATCGGGCTTGTCCCAGCCTTTGGTCTCCTTGGCCCGGGTCAGGAAGACATCATAGTGGCCCGGAGTTTGCGGAATTTTGAAATCACCGAAAAGCGGCGGATCTTTGTCTTCCGAACCATCCTGATTGGCAAACACGCGCAGGATTCCACCGCTGACCGGCAGCGCGATGGACGGCCGGTTGAGGACCCCTGGAATCGTTCCGAATCCCTTCTTGTTTCTCACACAAAGGGTGGCCGGGGGCGCGGCATCGGGATCAAGCGCGATCGCTTTCATTCCAGGACCGCCTCCTTCCCAATAGGCGTCCGAGTTGGCGCCGATCGGCACCAGTGAAGCGGTGACCGGTGGCTTTGCGGATTTCTCTTGAGCCGTCAGTGGTGACGCGGTGAATACCGCAAGCAGGCAGCCGGTTAGGAAAGGCATGAGGGCGCGGAGGTGGTTCATGACGGGTTTTGGATTTCGCTGGCGGCGAGCCAGCGGAACGATTGGATATTGAAGCGCCGGCCAAAGCTCAGGCTGGCCTTGCTGAGAGAGCCGACCACCGGCGTGCCGCTGCCAAGGTCGATGGCGGGTTTGAGCGGATCGTCCGCGGGATCGACATACTCGATATTGCGTTGCACCACCGCCTCGCACCAGGCGCGGGCGACCTTGCCGTCCTTGCTGCTGGCCTCGCCGTAGGCGCGGATCCGGAAGGTGTCGCCACGGGCGGTGATGGCGGGGGCCAGCGCGGTGAGCAGGTCGCCCTGGGAGAGGTGGCCGGGCATGCCGTAAGCGATGGAGCGGGAACGATTGGCGGCGGTGGGGACTGGGCCGACCGCCGTGAGTTCGGTCATTCCGGTGCGTTCCAAGCCGCGGTTGAAGTTGGAATTGGCGATGGCCTGATCGAGCGTGCCGCTGGCGGATAGAGTCACATCCGTGGTGAGCCGGCGGTTCACGAAATCGGCGACGGACAGGAAGGGGCCGCGCTTGCGGACCTCATCAACGATTTTTGCGGCGAGGTTGGCGATGTCGGCATCCGAAAGCGAGCGGAACGCATTCCATGCCTCGGGCTGCGCCGGGCTGGTGATGGAGGTGGTTCCGGGCGCGCCGCTGATGATGGATCTGGAGAGCGGGTGGTCGCCCGTCGATGGATCACCCTCAAGGGATTCGCGTTGCAATCCGCGCATGCTGCCCAGGAGGGCGGTCCATGCCTGGATGGAGGTGCTGTTGATGTTGAAGGCGCCGCGGTTCGTCAGGAATTCGGCGGAGTGAAAATAGGGGAAGGTGGGATCGCTGGAGAGCTTGTTTTCCACGGTTTCGGGAGTCATCCGCGAGGACCCCGGACTGAAGACATATCTTCCCACGGGTAGTGGAGTGTTAGGTTTCCAATTCGGACGGCGGCTTCCCGGCGATCCCTGATAGGGGATGGATGACAGCATGAAGCGATCCCAGAGCGCTTCGTTCGCCTCGAAGGAGAGATCATAAACGAGCACCTCGTCGAGACTTCCCTTTTGGATGATGGTGTCGTAGTCGAGGGGGTTGTTGGCATTCACCGGGTTGTTTTTCCAGCGGTTGGCATCCTTGACCTTGTCCTTGATGGCGGTGGCGTCGAGGTCCGCGTTCATGGTGCGCTCGCCGTGGCCGATCACGAAGGAGGGGTGCCAGGTGGAATAGGAGAGCTGGGCGTGCTGGAGCTGGCCGAGGGAGATGATGCCGGTCTTGCGCCTGGGCACATCATAGAGGGCGCAGGTGGAGGGGAATCCGTCGTCCGGCTTGGCGAAAGGAGAAGGTGGATAGAAAGTGGCGAGCAGTTGGGGATCGGTCGGCTGGAGGAAGTAGGTATGGCTGTCAAAAGCCGGACGATCCCAACCGCCGGAGAAGGGAAGGTTGACCCAGTTGCGGTGGTAAACGAGGCCGCCGCGGATGTTGGAGGATGAGAACCACGGCTGGGTGTAGCGGGCCCAGGCAGGCTTGCTTCCGTTGGCGATGTATTCGGCCTTGTCATCGAACCATGCCATGCGCACGCCGCGGCGCCAGAGGCGGGGCGGACGGCGGTTGTCGAGCGCTCCGATGCTGGTGGCGCCGGGTTTGAACTCGCGGAACGGAGTGCCGTTGTTGGACGGATGGTTGTTTTGTTCCGCAGCATACCACTTGTCGTAGCGTTTGAGGCCCCAGTTCTGACAGATAAAATGGGCGATGCGGGGGAAGATAGTGGTATTGGCGGTCACCGAACTCCAAGTGATGCCGCCGCGGGGGCTTCCATCCACCTGGGCGACGATGAATTCATCATCAAAACCATTTCCGGTGGAGTAGAAGCTGTTGAGGTTAGAAGAGAAACCGTAAGGGAGGTCGCGGTTGGCCGCCGTCTCCTTGGGAAGTGGCGTAACGGAGTTGAAATAGAAATTTTCAACGCCTGGAATCTGTTCGGACGTCAGGACGTTGGCGTCGTATTTGACCGGGTCGAACTCGGCGGCTCTTCCATGAAGTTTGGCTCCGCGCGAGGCGTTGGCCGCCGGGGTGAAGATCTTGGTTTCCCCGGGTAGAAACTCCGTCGCTTCGGTGACAAAACCGAGAAAGGCGGAGGTCGGCTTGCCGCACATGTCATCGAAATAGAGGCGGTCACCACGGGAATCCACCTCTGCCCCGCGGGCGACGAATGATCCATACGTCGGGTGGCGCAGCATGACGACGAAGCGCGCGGACTTGAGGGTGACGTTGAAAGGGTTCCAGAGCGTGACGCGGGGATAGATGTGGCCGCGGAGGTACTCGGTGCCGGAGGTGTCCTTGGTGTAGGGTGAGAAATCCCATCCGAGCGATGCCTCCACGACCACCGGCTGGATGGCGGGTTTTGAGACATTGGTCAGGTCGCGGATGGGGCCCGCGGCGGATTTATCGTAGCTTTGGAACTTTGTGGTCGGAGCTTGGAGGGCCATGGCGGCCGGGCCGGAGTCATTGTCGAGCCGATCCGCGAGGTCGGCCCAACCCTTGAGGATGCCGAAGCGGGGACCGGTGGTGAGGTGGTGCCTTCCAGGCAGGATGGGATCGGTCTCCTTGAGCCCGGTGAGAGCGGTGGCCGGATCATTCCCGATGCTTCCCTGGGCGAGGAATGCGGATAGATCGCGTTTCAAGCCGCTGTCCCTGACGTTGGTGAAAAGTCCGAGCGAGTCCGCCGTCAGGTGGAGTGACGATTCGGCGATGGACTTGTGGAACGCCGCCGGATTGGCCACGGGCAGAAGGCTGCCGGTATTGAGGCTGACCACGGAGGCGAGTTGTTTTGGATCCAGCGCCGCAAGTCCGGCAAGCGGCATGCCGGCGGGAGGGGTGGTGTCATAGGTTTCGAAATCGAAATCCTGGGCGGCAACCAGCGAAAAGTGTTGGCGGTCGGCGGAGTCCTTTTGCAAATCCGGCAGATTGATGAGTGCTTTTTGATTTTCATCGGAAACCCACCACGCGCAGGTGCCGCCATCTTTGAGCGGCAGCTTGGGCACCTTGACCGCGGATTGGGGTCTGCCGGTTTCCAGCAGGGTGACGAACGAATTGTCCGGGTTGATGTCAGGCGAGACCCCGTTGGCATTGGGCGAGCTGACGAGCCAGCGGCTGGCCGCCGCCTTGGGCGTGCGTTGGTCGGTCAGGAAGACATCCCTGTTTTGGATGCCGATGGGAAAGGTGCCGGGTTTGGCGGCGGTGAGATCTTCGTCGGGCCGGGTTTTCCAGACGCCGAGCCATGAGGGATTGGGGCTGGCGGAGTTTTGCTGGTTGGCATTGGCGGTGACGCGGGTGTCGGGGCCGGCGGATTTCTGGAGATCGCCGAGTGCCAGCATCAAGGCGAGGCGGGCGTTGGCTCGTGCCCGCGCCTGCGTCTCACCATGGCCGCTGGCCCGCAGCGAAATGGTGGCGAGACTGAGTAGCCCCACCGCGACGATCGTCAGGAGAATCATCAGGCTGAGAGTGACCACCAAGGCGAAGCCCCGCCGATGCGGCATGGCGCGGCCCCCCCTCGTTTGCGCGAGCCGCTTCCGTGCGTTCACCCGCTTGCGGGTGCTGTCGGGCCTTTGGTTCTTGGGGCCATTGGGCAGGATCCGGTTCGATTTCATGGTTTTCAAGGAATGGCTGAAGTTGAAGAACTGGCCGAAGTTGTCAAATTGAATTTAGCTGCTGATAAATTTTGTGCGGAATGGACCGGATGGGCAGCTTGCAGGCGGCGGTGGCGGGAAAATGCCGCCACCTCACGCGACTCCACATGATTTCGTAATTCAGGTCCGTTGTCTTTGCGAATTTGCGTCTGAAAATTTAGAAATCGCGCAACGGGTGGTGTTGGTGGTGACATGGTGCAATTTGCAGATCACCTGCCAGAAAGGTTGGAGACGTAAAAATCTGGCATTTCAGTGCAATTTCAGGCGGTAAAATGCCGAGGTTTCCGCGGCAGGATCTTCGACATAATCGATCAGGCCGCCGGGCGGGGCGATGAGGTGGGTGGCGACGGGAATCCAGGTGGACAGGTTCGTCGAGCGTTCCACGTCGTAGGCAAATCCGGCGGTACCCTCGAAATTGACGGTCAGTTTGTTGTTGAGCATCGAGATGCCGAGAACCCGGCAGAGCGCGAAGTTGGCGGTGACGGTTTGGGTGGTGTCGATGGAGACCGCAGTGGCTGCGCTGGCCGGATCATCGATGCCGGTGCCGGTCCACTCCGTGAAGTGCCAGCCTGCGGCGGGCGTGGCGACGACTGGCTGGGAGGTGCCGACATGGTAAATCCCGCTTCCCGACGCCGCGCCGCCTTCGGGCGGGTTTGCCCCGGTGGTCAGGACGGCGACGGCTTGGTCCACGATGGTGGTGGAGCCGGACGAGGAAATTCCAAGTGAATGGGTGGCGGCGGTTTGGACGGTCATGTCGAGCGTCTCGGTGCCTTCTTCGAGCAGGTCTTGGAGTGGCGTTGCAGTTAGAGAGACCTGGGTTTCACCGGTCGGGATCGTGACCGTGGCTGTTGCTCCCGCAACCGCAACCGAGCCTCCGGCAAGTGTGTAGTCGGAATCGACAACTGCGGTTCCGGACAAAGCCAGATCCAGCGTGAGGGCGGATGACGGTGGGTTCTCTCCACGCGAGATGGTGAATGTGGCGGACTGCCCGGGGGATCCCTCGGCGGCTCCAAGGGCGGGCGACGAAACGCTGACGATGTTTTGTTTGATCTCCACATGGTCGAAAGTCGCCGTGTTGGATACGATGATGCTTCCGCTGGTGACAAAGATGCCGACCGCAGTGGTGGCGGGCATATTGGACAGAGTGGTGGTTCCAATCTGCGACCAGGATATGCCGTCAGGCGATACGAAGGAGGTGAAAACATTGCCGACACGCACCAGTTTGACCCAGTAGGGTGTGGAGACCGAAGTGATCCCGTCGACAGTGGTGCTGGCGACACCTGCGGTGGTCCGGTAAATGAAATAGGGGCTGCGGATACCGCCGCGCAATGCGGTTTGCGCGGACACGGCATTGCCCGCTGTTCCGTCGCGGATCGCCACTCCAACACGGTAGTTGGTGGTCGAGCCGATTTGGCCCTTCACCCGTGCGATCACTTCACAGTCGCCAGTGACGGTTTGCGAGACGAAGTGCATCCCGTCGCTGGTGGTGGCGTTGCCGATGGTTCCACTGCCGATGATCCTGAATAGACCGGTGGAGGGGCTGACGGTCGCGCTGTTATCACCTGGAGCTACCGATCCCATATCCTGTGCGGTCCAGGGTGGACTTATAGGTTGCGGACCGTCGTTGTCCACGATGGTGAGCGTGGCGGAGGCCGGTGAGCCACTGATGTAGGCGGCATCCGGAGTGACTGTTAGAATAATGGTTTCATCCGCATCGTCAAAGGGATCGTCCACGGGAGTGACGATCAGGGTGGCAGAGGCGGCAGCATCCGGGATGGTGATGCTTGCGGGCAGGGCGGAGTAGTCGGTCCCTGCGGTGGCGGTTCCGGAGACCGCGAGGGGAACTATTAGATCGCCATCCGTCTGGTTCCGCGTGACGGTGAAGGTCGCGGAGACAGAGCCCTCTTCTGCGGGCGTTCCGGTGGCGGTGACCGTGACGATCGGCTTGTTCACGATGCCCAGAGCTTCGGCATAGGAATTGCTGATCCGGATCTCATCGAAGTTCACATTCTGCGGATCCGGTTTGTTGACCCACAGGCCAAGCGACGCGAAGGAAACCGGGCCGACCACCGACCGGGTGACTTGATAGGGGAAATTCGCAGGATTGGACAAATCGATCGCAGCGTTGCTTCCGAGATAGAGGGTGATGTCCGTGTTGGCTCCGTTTTTCAGCAGATGAAGCACAAACAGATAGGTTCCGTTGGGGGTGATGCCGGTCGGGCTGCCGCCGCCGTTCACCGCGTCATACCAGGTGTTGTTCACCTTCACGCCGAGATCCCCGTTGACCGCTTTTCCAAATACCGTTCCGGTGTTGCCAAGCCTCACTTCGATGCCTTGGCCTGCTGCGGTTCCCGCCAATGAAATCACTCCGGAAATCCATGCTTCCGGGAAGCCTCCCGAATCACCGATCTGGATGGTCCGGCCGATATTCCGCGAATAGCTGACGCTGCTGCCGGTGCCGTTGGAAACCGAATTGCCGCCGACGGACAGGGAGCCAAAGGCGAGGCTGGCGGGATTGATGGTGAAGCCGGCCGCCCCGGTGACAGTGCCCGTCCAGTTTCCGCTCCAACTGACGCCGGTGGAATGGGCGGTGATGCCCGCGCCGGGAGTTGCGTCAAATCCATCATAAATGAAGAACGGTGGGATGCGGACATCGACCGTCAGGTTTCCCGTGCTCGATCGCGATGTGTTGTCGGTTACTTGAACGGTGAAGGTGTTGATCCCCTCGTTGGTATTGGCCGGGGTGCCGCTGAGCGTGCCGTCCGCTGCGACGGTGAGCCAGGAGGGACCGGTGAGCTTGGTGAAAGTGAGGACTCCCGAATCGGGATCGTAAGTGTAGTCCGCGATCGAACCGGCGACAGCCTGACCGCTGAGGGTGGCGAAGGTGATGGGATTCTTGGTGAAGACCGGGGTGTTCTCGATGTCGGTGACGGTGATTTGCAGTTGGGCGGTGGCGGAAAGCCCGCCGAGGTCGGTGGCGCGGACGGTGAAGGTGTTGAGGCCGGTGTGGGGGCCGCCGGGTTTGCCGAAGAGCTCGCCAGTGGGTTCCACGCCCAGCCAGGCGGGACCGCTGACGATGGCATAGGTAATCCGGTCGCCAAGACCGAGGCGGGAGCCGACATTCGTGTCCGAGCAGTAGGTGGCCAGTGAGCCACTGATTGCGGCGCCTTCCGTTAGATTGGGGGGAGTGAGCGTGCCGGATGTGAACTGCGGCGCTGAGTTCGCGATCACGTTCACGGTGAAGTCCGCCTCGTCCCAATGGCCGCCGGGGGCGGTGACGCGGACGGTGGCGGTGTTGATGCCGGTGTTGCCGGGACCCGGGGTGCCGGTGACGAAACCATCTGGCGAAATGGAAATCCACGCCGGGCCGCTGATCTTCTGATAGGTGAGGACGTTCCAAAGGTGGATGGTATCGAGTTTTGTGCGCAGGTTTTCGGAGTAGGACTCTCCGCTCACCACGTCACGCAGGGCATGGGTGCCGTTCCATAGCTGCGGTGTGGCGCGGATGATGGGACGCAAATGGGCGGCGGGGATGGTCTGTTTCGCAATGCCAGGGCCCGACCACTGGACGGTGAACGAGCCGCTGCCATAGTCACTGCCGTTCAATCCGAGCGCCTCGATGCGGTAGCGCTGACCGGCGGTTAGCGATACGGTGCCGGTGCTGCCGCCGGTGGTGGCTCGCAAGGCGAGGTTCGCCGGGCTCGCATCGGTGCTGACCCGCAACTCGCCATCCACGTCGCTGCCTGTCATGTGAAACGTATAAGTTCCGGTGGTTGGAGGATAGAGATAGCCACTCACGCGGTAGCCGGTGGAAAGGTCGGCCGAAGGTTCGGTGAAATCCGCGAGCGCGTTGAGCTGGGACGGACTGTTCGGATAGCGCGGGTCCGAGGTGAGATCCGACAACAGGGTTCCTTCGGTTAGGAACCAGATTTCCTCGGTGACACCGCCGCTGTCCGTCGCCGCGGTGATGGTCACGTTGATGGTGGAGCTGAGCGCGGGAGAGCCGGTGTCGGAAACCCGTATGGTGAGCGGATAGGTGGCACCCGGGGTGAGCGCTGCGGTTTTCACCAGCCAGTCGCCATTGAAGCCGAACTGCCCGCCGCCGTTTCCTGATAGAATGCTGAAGGCGCGGGTGGTGGAATCCGGGTCAATGACCGGGAGATGGATCAGGTTCGCGTCATCGGTGGTCGAGACGGTCATCTTCGCCGGAGCGACATATTGGAAGGCGGGACGATTGTTGGCTCCGCCGCTGGCTTTCACATAGACTCCCACGGTGAACTGGCCTGATAGACCGGCGTTCGGATCGGTGGCCTGCACCGTCAGCGTGTTCTGGCCGGCGTTGCCTGCGGCCGGAGTGCCGCTGAGCACGCCCGCGCTTGAAACGGAGATCCAGCTTGGCCCCGAGACTTTCTGATAGGTAAACTTGAGCGTGCTGAACGGATCCCGGATCTGGGTGGTGAGAGAGGCGCTGTCGGAATAGGCGGTGCTGACGGTGGCATGGGTCGCCTGGTTCACCACCTCGGGGGCCTGGAGGTTGTAGGCGAGGTTGAGCGTCGGCAGATCGGGCAACGTCGTCGGCATGCTGCTGAGGGTGGTGTCGTTCTGCGCGATGGGGATCAGGCCGCCGATGATCATTTCCATCATGTCCTGGCGCTGGCGGACCTTGCCGTAGGGGTAAACGCCGGTGACGCCTGGCAGGGCGGAAGGGCTGGGTCCGCGCAGGCGGCCGCGGATCGAGGTGTTCGCCCACCAGGCGTTGGCACCGCCGGATTGGCTGCCGTAGGCCCAGACATTGCCCCACGCGCAGGAGCGCCAGTTGACATGGCCGTTGAAGACGCTGTGGTTTTCCAAGAAACCGCTCGAGGAGGCTCCGACCGACGTGTATTGGCGCATGCGGCCGCCGAGATACCAGCGCTGGCCGACCTCGCCGGTCATGAAGGTGGACAAGGTGTTTCCGGATCCGTCCGGGATGGAAATCTGAAGGGTCTTGCGGCGGCGGGTCGGATCGAGGTGGAAATCATTGAAAGAGATCGTCGAACCGGTGCCTTCATGGGTGTAAACGCGCGACGGTCCGAAGCCGACGAGCGGAGTGGGCAGTTGGCCGTTGGCCACCCACAGGGAATTGAAGCAGGAGTCGTTGTTGCCCATGTAGCCGGTGGCCATGTTGACCACGGTGTGGGTGCCGCTGATGGCTGGCACCGGCAACGGCCGTGAGACCATTTCCGCATACGAAGCCCGGCGCGTGGAGCCGGATGGAGTGAAATAGATGTCACAAGCGGCGGAGCGGACTGTCCATGTGGGATCGACGGAGATCGGGCCGGGACCCGTGACGCGGATGGAGTGAAGCAAGCCGGGGTTGCCGGTGCCGGCCGGGATTTGCGCGGAGAAAAACCGCAAGCCGGGTGCGGGCACCCAGACCTGCCCCAGCGACTGCCACTGGGGATTCACATTGGCCGCGGGATCGGTGGCGGTGAGCGCGGCGGAGGTGGAGGAGCCGGCAGTATTGTGCTGCGTGGCGTAGTCGCCCACCTGCAGGATGGCTCCGGCGTTGGCCGCGGAAACCGCCACCTGCGCCGAGATGTGGTAATACCCCGGCTGGGCGAAGTTGAGATACCAGAACCAGCGGGCATCCGGGCTGCCAAGTTGCAGTGTGCCCGCGCCGGAATTGTAAGTCTTGGTTCCGATCCCGTCGTTATAGCCCTGGCTGACCGCGAAATCCTCGGCACGGGAGGTCTGACCGCACAGGAAATGCAGCAGCGCGCTGCCTGCCAGGAGTGCTTTGACGGTCATGGATGATCGGCCTCAGGGAATCTGCGTCACCACCAGGCGGGCGAAGATTTTTCCGAGGCCGGTGGGCAGGGTGTAGGAGATGGTGGTGCCGTCATTGACGTCCGGGAGAACGTAGGAAACGGGCGTCCATGGATTGAGCAGGTTGGGCGAGGTCTCGATGGCGTAGGTGACATCGCCGTTGGTGACGGCTTCGGAGCCCTTGGTGAAGGAGAGGACCCGGGTCGCCGGATTGTAGGTGTTGGCGAGGGTTTCAGAAACCAGCGGGCTGAGGCCGAGGGCGTATTCGACGAGGGCGCCGAGGCCGTCGTTGTCGCCGGCATCATAGGTCGGATCGTTGGGGATGCTGAAACCGGAGGCCCAGGAGGCGAAGTTAGCGCCGGTGGTTCCCGGAGTGATCGATCCTGCGGTGATCACCAGATTGTCGAAGCCGACGCCGCGCTGGGTGACGACTCCATTGGTGCCGCCGGTGGCGACCGCATCGAGGGCGAACAAGACCGGGGCGGTCTGATTCCCGATGACACTGAGATCCCATGTCAGTCCCAAGGGGCCTTTGGTGCCGTTGGTGGTGGTGGACTGGCCGGCGAGCGCGGCGCCGATGATGGTCCAGGTGCTGCCACTGTCGGTGGAGTAGTAAAGCGCCCAGTTGGCCGCGGTGTTGTTGCTTTGGTCGGTGTTGGCGTAGGTGTCGATGACCGCCGCTCCGCCGGTGAAGTTGATCTGGCCGCCGCCGGGTTGCGGGGCTACGCTCACCGTGGTCCAAGTCGTCTCATTACTACCTCCGGCAGCCACCGGAGTTTGGGCGTCGGCCTCGCGGGCACAACTGAAGTTGAGATAGTTACCATTGACACCTGTGGCCAAGGCTCGATTGGAAGCACCTTGATTGCTGGTGCTGAGTGCGCCGAGTCCGGTGGCCATGTCGGTGAGGCTGCCCAACACCACAGCAGCGAGGGTGGTGGTGTCGATGTCCACCACGCTGCCCGAGACGGAGTTGGGAGCGAAATCAAAGCGGGCGGCGACGGTTCCTGACGGTTCGACGAAGGCGGTCAGGTTGATGCTGGGGGTGCTGCCAATGGAGTCGTTGGACGCGATCTGGAGGGTGCCGTTGAAGCGACCGAATCCGGAACCGGGGGTGAAGGTGATTTCCACCGGGGCGGAAGCTCCCGGAGCGATGGGCCCGGGTGTGGACGTCACGGTGAATTCCGGTGCGCCGGTGATGGTGGTGCCGGAGATCGTGAGATTCTGGGTGCCGCCCTGGTTGGTGACGGTGACGGTTTGCACCTGAGGGACTGGAGCGTGGGTGTAGATGCCATAGTTGATGGCATTGGTGCTCACCGCGATGACCGGGTCCGTGACGGTGATCGTGACGGCGATCACCTTCGAGGGTGTGCCGGGATCATTCGAGGGGATGGTCAGGGTGAAATTATACGGCCCAGCTCCTAAATCAGGAGTGAAGGTAAATCGGATGTCTCCGGTTTCACCGGGAAGAATCGAGGACGGCGCGGTGATGCCGGTGACGGTGCCGGCGTCAACTCCACCTGCGGTCACGCTACCCAGCGTGAGGCTGTTGGCATTGCCGGTGTTGGCGACGCTGACTGTGTAAGCGGCGGCGAGACCGTCGTTGGCGAAGCTGGCGTTGCTGGCAACAATCCATGGGTCCGGATTGTCGGTGAGGTTGAGGGTGACGGTCTTGGGGGACTGGGTCAGATCATTGGAAACAATGTCGAATGTGGCGGTGTAGGCACCCGGTCCGGTGGTGGGGGTGAAGGTGTAGTTGATGGTGGACGAGCCACCGGGAGCGATGGTGAGCGGGAGGTTGGAATTGATGACAAAGCTCGATGCATTCGCGCCGCCGATGGTGATGGCGGAAATGTTCAGCGTTTGGGTGGCGCCGTTGTTGGAAACCGGAATGGACAGCGCGGCGGCGGCGCTGTTGGTGGTTGCGGTGACGGTGCTGGCCACCACGATCAAGGGATCCGGTGCGGTGGTCACGGAGAGCTTGCCGGTGCCGGTGAAGTGGGTGTCATTGATGTGGGTGTCATTGATGTGGGTGGCTCCGGAAGTGGTGGAACCCCAAGTGCCGGTGGTTTGCTGGACGCCATTGATGAAGAGCTTGTCCACGGTGTCGGTTCCGGCAAACGAGAGGTCGAACACACCGGTTCCGCTGATGGAAACCGAAGAGGAATCCGCGAGATAACTTTCGAGGATGCTCAAAGTGCCGTCAGTGATGTTGGTATCGCCGGTGTAAGTGTTGATGCCGTCGAGGAAAAGGGATCCGGCACCTGCCTTGGTGAGGCTGTAGTCATTCACACCGTCATCGATCACGCCGCCGACGGTGAGGGTATTGGCGGAGACGGTGACGTTGCGGTTGCCGCCGAGGGTGACCGCACCGGTGCCCATGTTGAGGTCTCTTAAGTTGGTGAGTCCGCTGCTACTCCCCGCCCGGGCAGAACCTGCATTAAACGTGAAATCCCCGTTCCAGTTCATCGCGTTGTTGTTAGATATAGTCAACGCGCCGGCGCTGGTGTTACGGATCACGGTGGAAATGCCGGATACCGTGTTGTTGATGGTCAGCGTGCTGGTTCCGAGCGCGGTGGCGCTGTTGATGTCGAGGATGGCCCCGTCCACGACGGTCGAGCCGGTGTAGTCATTGTTTCCCGAGAGGACGAGGCGCGCGGTGTTGTTGGTGCCGGTAAGTTCGTTGGTCACGGTGAGTGTGCCATTTCCAGTGATCTTGCCGGTAGCGGTGGATGGGGAACCACCGTTCAATGTATTGCGTAGGTTGATGGAAATGGCGGACCCGTTCAAGTTGACGCCGCCATTGAATTTGAATGCGTTGCTGTTGCCGGTCTGATTGTAGCTGGTTGTACCTGTGATTGGGAGCGTGGTCAGGCCGTTGAAATTCTGCGTCCCGTTGCCCAAACCTTTGAACAGGTAGTTTGCAGAGGTGAGGGTCATCGCGCCCGTGGTCACGGTGGCACCAAATGTCACCGTCCCCGCCGTGCCGGCGAAGGTGGCGGTGTGCGAGGCGGAAAAGGTGACCGCCTGCGTCGGGTCGGTGCCATCATTGAGTCCAGTCGATAAATCATCCCAGAACGCGTTGGTGGCATTCCAGGTTCCGGTGCCGCCGAGATTGGCAGCGGCACCATTGACATCCCACTGATAGTTCGCGGCATGACAGAGCTGGGAGCTTGCAAGCAAGCCGATCAGGGCGCAGCTCAGAGAGCGGAGGTTTTTGGAAATCGGATGGGTTTTCATCGGAGGTTCTGGCTTGGACTTTACGGCCTTATCAGGTGATAGAATCCTTCGAGGTTAAGCACTCCCGGTACCATTGTCTTTCTAAAATCGCGTTTTTTCTTTTCGAAATTGCGCATTCGGCGGGATCAGCCAGCTTGGTGGCGATGGAAGCTTCGATCACCCTTGGCGTCGTAATGGATTTTTTCCGCCCTGCGGTGATCGAGGGTGCGGGGGCTTACGCTCGGGAGAACCAAGTGAGACTGGATGCGCGGTGGTCGGTGCGGGCGGACTGGATGCCGGAAAATCCGGGATGGGACGGGGTGCTGGCGCACTTTACCGACATGGCGGCGGTTTACGACCGGGTCGTGTCCCTGGGAGTGCCCGTGGTGCATTTGTCGGGTTGGTTGGGTGGCTCGGCTTTGCCACGGGTGCAGCATGATTTTGCGGCTTGCGCCGTCCTCGCGGCGGAGGAGTTCGGCAAATTGGGACTGCGGCGGGTCGCGGCGATGGATTACCGGGCTTTTTCAATCGACCTGCAGTCGTATCGGGGATTGCGGGTGGCGTTGAGGCGTGCGGGGATGGACTTTGAAGGATTATCCCTGACGAGAGGAGTGGGTTTGGCGCGTCAGGCGATGGAGACGGCCGATCAGCTGGAACGCCTCCAACGGCCCTGCGGCCTGTTCGTGGTCCATGCGGGATTGACGTGGTCGGTGGTCGCTGAGTTGATCCGGCGCGGAATCCGGGTTCCTGAGGATGTGGCGATCATCGTGATCGACAAGGACGCGCAGCAGACCTGTGCGCTGGCGCCGGTTCCTTTGACGGCGGTGACTTTGGACGACTGGCAGCAGGGGTATGAAGCCGCCCGGATGGCGCACCGGATGATTTTGGATCACTCCAGTGGAGGGCGCCGGGTTTTGCGGATTCCACCGGCAGGTCTGATGAGACGGGAAAGTACGGGAGCCTGCACCAACCGGGACCCGCTGGTGGCGAAGGCGCTGCATCTGATCGAGATGCACCCGGCCGGCGGACTCGGCGTGGACGACCTGGCAAGGCGCTTGGGTGTTTCCCGGCGCAACCTCGAGCAGCGATTCCGGAGCGGGACCGGTAGCACGCCCCACGCGGCGATTCTCGAGCGCCGGATCAAGGAGGCGAAGCGCTTGTTAGGCGCGGGTAGCAGCAGCGTGGTGGACGTGGCGGAGGCTTGTGGCTTCGGAACAGTCCACTATTTCACCACGGCATTCAAACGGACCTGCGGGATCACACCAGGAGCATTCCGGAAACGCTCCCGCGAAGGGAAAGGTTTTGATTGATGCGAATGCGAATACTCCGGGACTTCCTTTCTGGCACCAGAACCGGCAATCCGGCATGGCTTCCGAGGAGGGATCCTTGGTCCAACTCTGCACGGCAGCATCGCCGCCACTCAGTCCGCCGGGGTGACGACCACCCGGTAGAAGCGGCGCGAGCCATCCAGTGGTGAGCTGAACTGGAGTGAGGGTGGGTTTGCGGCACCGCCGGTTCCCAACTGCGGCAGCCCGTCCTTCAACCATGAATCGACGAGGGATGCACTGGACTCAAGCTGGTAGGAATGGCCTGCGTAGCCTGGAACGGAAAGGTGGAACAGGGTGGCATCGGCAGAGGCTGTGATCACCTTGACCGCCGCCCGATCCAGGATGATGCCGTGGTTCACGAGGGTTGGTGGAAGGGTGCCGGTCCAATTGATGATATCGATGGTGCCGCTGTTCGTGAAGCTCCCGGTGATTTCCAGGGCAGAGTTTCCAAAAAGCCGCATGACGCCGTTGTTGACCGCATCCCCCGTGAAGTGAAGCGAGCCGACTCCGAGGACCAGGGTGCCGTCATTCAAGAGTGAAGCATACTCCGAGGTCTGGTCCGGATGGACGAAGGTTTCCGCCAGCGCGATGACCAGGTCGTTGGAAATCACCAATGTGCCGTTGGTGGTGCCGGAATAGTTCGGATGATTGATCGTCGCGATCACCGCGTAGGAACCTGCCACCGTCGGTGGGGTGGAGAAACCATCATAGGTGAAATCCACCGGCAGCCCCGTCGGGTCGGTCGTGGCCGCCGCGGATTTCGGCTTGCCGTTGTAGTTCACGGCGAGGTTTTTCAGGGTGATTCCGGCCACGGCCTGGTTCACCGGCAGCGGCTGTGTCTGCGGCGAGGCGGGCAGGTAATTGGCATCGCCGGCCTGGGTGGCGGTGATGGTGGCCGGGCCCGCGCCGGTGAGGGTCACGATGTTGCCGGAAATGGTGGCGACGGCGGGATTCGAGCTCTCATAGCTCACCGTCAGGCCGGATGAGGCCGTGGCACCGGGAGCGAACGAAACATCACCGAAGGTTTTCGCTGCCAACGCGCCGAAGGTGATGGTCTGCGGCCCTTTCGCCACGGTGATCGTGCCAGTGGTGGCGAGTGCGCTGCTGTTCCAGACCAATCCGGTCGTCAGGGTTGGCAGGGTGATCGCCGAAAAGCTGCCATTGCGGGTGGTGGCGCTGAACAACTGGAACGAATCCCCTGCCGTGAACGCGGTTGCGCCGATGTTCACCACCTCCAGGGTGCCGCCGTAGGTGACGGTGGTGAGGCTGGTGACCTTGTCATGGGTGAGGGTGCTGCCGGACTTGCTGAGTTCCATCCGGGTGGTTCCGGCGAGGGAGAGCGTGTTGGGAAGGATGAGAGTGCCGATGGCCAGGCTGCCGGGGGCGAGGACTCCTCCTGCGGCAATGGTGGTCGGCCCCTTGACGCTGCCACTGCCGCCGAGGGTTCCGCCGGATGCCACCGTGACCGCACTGCCGGTCGCGAGGGATCCGTTCACCAGCAGGGTGCCGGCATTCACCGAGGTGGTGCCGACATAGGTATTCACGGCGGTGACGGTGAGGACTCCTGATCCGGATTTCACGAATGGCAGTCCGGTGAGTCCCGGATAGTCCGCCATGACGCTGGAGATTGAAAGGTCCGAGAGCGCGTGGATCGTGAGGTTTTTCCCGCTGCCGCTGACCAGCCAGATGGGGGCGGCCCAAGTGGAAGGAGAACCGGTCGCATTGATGAGCCCGCTGGGATGCGTGTAGCCGAAGCGCGGACCCGCTCCGGTGGTGGTGGTGACCGTTGCCCCATCGAGGTTGATCGTCCCGAGATAGGCACCGTCCTGAAAGCTCGCACCGGTCATGGAGAAATTCAGCGTGCCGCCGTCCACGGTGAGCGTGTTATTTTCCGTCGCGCCGATCTGGGTGGACGTGCCGTTCACGCCGCCGATGTCCAGGGTGGCTGCTGGATTGACGGTGACGGTGTTGTTTTGTCCGAGGGCGGAATCACTGCTGATCGTTCCGATCGTTGACCGCAGCGTCCCTCCATTCACCGTGACGTTCCCCGTGAAGGAGTTGAGCGCGGAAAGCGTGGCTGTTCCGGAGCCGCTTTTCACCAGACCTCCCGTCCCCGAGATCACGCCGGTGATCGTGTGGCCGCCGGCTCCGTTGAGCGTGAGATCAAAGCCTGCGTTGGCCGTGGTGCTGCTGACGGTTAGAATGCCGCTGGTGCTGGTGTAGGACTGCGAGGCGAGCAGGGTGGTGGGAATCCCCCAGGTGTTGTTGCCCGCCTGGTTCAGCAGACCCCCTCGCAGCGACACTGCTGCTCCTGTTAGAGAGAATCCGCCATTGCTGAAAACAATCTGGCTCACCGAGGTCAGGAGGTTGTTGACCGACGCCGGGCGGGTGGTTCCCGCAAAGGTCAGCACTTGGCCGTTGAGCGGGGCGACGCCGTTCCAGTTCAGCGGGCTGCTCCAGTTGATGTTCGTGCCACCGCCGTTCCACTGGCTGGTGCCTGCGGAAATGATGCTGATGGAGCCGGTCGTCGCAAGCCCGCTGGTGTCCCATATCAATCCCACCGGAAGGATCGGCACTGAGAGGGTGGTGAACGATCCACTGTAGCTTGCGGCGCTGAAAAGCTGGAACGAGTCGCCCAGCGCCAGGGCATTTACTCCCTGGGCGGTGATCGAAAGAGTGCCAGCATAGGCGAGCGCGTTGGTGGTGACCAGGCGGCTGCTGTTCGGTGTGGAGCCCTTGTTGACCGTCATCTGCAACGCACCTCCGAGTGCCGCCGTGACGGCGGTTAGAGTGCCCGGGCCATCGAAGGAAACCGTTCCACCCGGCGGGTTGGTGACCGAGGCGACGGTCTGGCTGAAGCCGTTCAGGGAAAGTTTCGCTCCCGAGGAAACCGGCACAGCCGCAGCGGTTCCGAGGCAGTTGGCGACTCCGCAAATGACGGTGCCTTCGAGGGCCTTCACCGCGACGTTGGTGGCCGTGGCCACGCCTTTGAGCAATACCGAGCCGGGCCCGCGCTTGTAGAAACCCAGGTTGCCGACATTCAGCGAGCCGTTGATCGTCAGGTCGCCAGTCAGGGTGTTGGTCCCGGGATCGATGTCCATCGACATGCCGTATCCCGAGCTGACGATCTGCACGTTTGCATCCATTTCGGAGCCTGACGCGTTGGCCGTGCACCACAGGCCATTGCCCGCGATGTCGAAGGTACCGATTTTCGCAAGTCCGGTGCCATACTGCCGGATGGTCGTTGGCGCGCGTTGGAGGATGATCTGTCCGCTGGAGTTGTAGGTCCTGCCGCCTGCCAGATAGAATCCGGTGGTCGCCGCCACGCCGTCGCCGTTGATGGTCATGCCGGTGTTGGCGTAGCCGCCGCCGGTGTTGTAGTTGAGCTTGAGCGTGGCTCCGGAGGCGATGGCGTAGGGGCAGTTACCGGATTTGTTGGTGAGCTCCAGCGATCCGGCGTTCACCTGCAAGGTGCCGGTGATGGTGCTGGCGGCGGACAGGGTGAGCGCTCCGGCGCCGGTCTTGATGAAACCCTGCGTGCCCGCCACCACCGCACTGACTGTCGTGGACACATTGGTCGCGATGGCGGGTGTGCCGCTGCTCCTTGCCAGCGTTAAAGGTCCAGCGGTGCCGGTGCTCAGCGTCCAAGCATTCTTGGTCGCATCAAGGTCATCGAAAACCATCGTGCCGATCGTTCTCGCCCCATTGAGGGAGACGGTCCGGTTCGCCGTGAGGCTCAGGCTGCTGAAATCCGCGACGGCGTCCGTGGTACTGGCAATCGTGCCACCGCTCCAGTTGCCCGCCGTGGCCCAACTGCCGCCGGCGGTGTTGGTCCAGACTCCGGAGCCTGGAGGAGCGCTGATCACCAACGCGGCAGCCGGACTGGTCACGCCATTGGCCACGACCGTGTAGCTCCCGGCATCGGCGGCGGTGACCGCCGAAATGGTGTAGGTGGACGAAGTCGCTCCCGGGATATCGGTGCCGTTGAACTGCCATTGATAGCTGGTGGGCACCGGGCCGATGACCGAGGCGGTGAATGTGGCCGGCAGACCTTTCGCCACCGAGTTCGTCAGCGGTGTGGCGGAAACGCTGGCCGGTCCCTGCACGCCCGCGCCGGTCAGGCTGAAGCTGTCAAAGGTGGCGACGTGGATATTGGGATTTTGGGATTGGATCGCATGGATGAAGACGCCTGCCTGGATGGTGGTGCCGAAGCTGGTGAGCGTGACGGTATTCACCACGTTCCAGTTCACGCCATCCGACGAGATCGAACTGGTGAAATTGTTGCCCACGCGTTGAAGTTTATACCAGCGGTTGCTTCCACCGAGATTGCTTGACCAGCGGTTGGCATCGCCGTTGCCATCGCGCATCGTATCGTTCTGGAAGTAGGTGCCTCCGCCTACATTGCTGAACAGCGCGGTGAAGCGGGTCGGGCTGCCATCACCCAAGGGCTGTCCCATGGTGGCGTTGGTGGTGCCGCGCAGGATCAGGCCTGCGCGCCAGTCGCTTTCCGGAGGGGTGCCATCCGGTCCGGCGAGGTTCGCGGGCAGGCTCGCGAGCCGGCCGATCACCGTGCAATCCCCGGTGACCGAGCGGCTGAGCATGTTCATCCCGTCACCCAGCAGGGTCATCTTGTCGGTCTGCGCGCTGGCTCCGGAGGGATAGTTGTGGACCTCCAGCGACGACCAGGTCCAGGGCGCCACCGAGGCATTCGTCGTGGCGAAGGTCACCGGCGCGGAGTCGATCGTGTTGTTCGTGTTGTAGGTCACCCGGGCGCGGATCTGATTGATCGGAGCGGACCAGACCATCGAACTCAGCGTGTAGGGTGTGGTGGAATCCTGACCGAGCGGATAGTCCACCCACTGGTTCGGCCGGTAGAAGTACGAGTAGAAATCCGAGAGGTAAAAGCGGACATTGTTCACGGTGGTGCCATTGGCCGTGACCGCCGCCGCCATCGCCGCGCTGGCGTTGTCGATCGAGGCGTTCGCGATGGGCGAAGTGATCGCAACCGTCGGCTCGACGCTTGCCGCCGTGCGCGTGAAGGCGCTCGCCGGGATCTCCGTTTTCACGAGCCCGGGTCCTTCATGAAACAGCCCCAGCCCGTCGAGCAGATCGGTTGCCGGGCCGCGGAAATACTGGACGTTGATCGCGTGCTGGCCGGCTGCGAGCGCCACCCAGCCGCTGCCGTAGTCGGTCGAGTTGCGAATGCCGTCGAAGGTGATCACCGGCTGTCCGCCGATCAGCAGCTTGCTTCCATCCCCCGACTTCAGGGTGAACGCATAGAGCCCGGAGGTCGGCACGTTGAGGTAGCCGTTGTAGTTGAAGGTGTAGTTGCTGCGGCGCTTGCGTGGCGTCACATCCACGGTACTGACCGCGCCCTGCTGTGCCGCCGTGAGCAAACTTGTGTCGGGCAGCAGCACCCAGTTCACCCCACTACCCGCTTCGTAATACTGGTAGTTCAATCCACCCACCGTCCCCGAAACCGACCCTGCGGCCGTGAGTGCGGGAGTCGTCGGCGTGATCAGGATCGGCGTGCCGTCGTTGTGGAAGATGTCGGAAATCGTCAGCCGCACGTAGGGCGTGGCCACGCCGGTGATGTCCAGCAGCTTCTGCCGTGCTTCCGGTTGGTGGTCCGTGAAGGTCACCGCCGGCGAGCCGGTGTAGCTTGAATTGTTGAAGACCTCGATCTTGTAGGTAAGCTGCGGCGAGCTCGTCGCAGGCATGTCCCACTGGACGACAAGTTGCGAACCGAGGGCCTTGGCACTGCTGCTGCTCACCACGATCGGATCAAAGCTCGGGGCCGCCGGCTGGTTAATCGTCGTCAGCGTCATCCCGTTGGTGCCGCGCAGGTTCGCCGGAGTCGCGGTGGTGTCGCTACCCCACGATTGGGAAGAGATCGCCGTGTCGCCATCGATCAGCGCCAGATGTCCGTTGAAGCCAGCCGAGTAAAAATTCTTCGCCGCCGTCCACACCCCGTTCTTGTGGTAGTAGGCGTTGCGATAGTCCGCCCGGTGCGCCGCGCCGGAACCCGTGAAGTCCTCCTGGAATCCGCCAAGGCCATCCACCCCGCTCGCGCCGAAGGGATACTGCGTCGTGCACTGGTGATACCATTTTCCCGTCACCGCATCGCGCATCCAATGGCCCTGGTAGCCGACATGCGGCGTGCCGTCCGCCGGTTGCCAATAGCGTACGGCGAAGCGATACCATTGGTTCGTCGTGAACACCGGATAGGCCGCGGTGACGCCGCCAACGGTGCCTTCGCCGATGCTCACGTGCCACTCGGCGTTCGTGTTCTTCTCCCCGGCGTAGAGGAACTTCTGGATCGTGCCCGCCGGGTAGGCGAGGCTCGTCGGCCAGAAGCTGTAAAACACGCGGGTGTCGGTCGCGTAATGGATCGCCCCGCCATACCAGCCGGCCGAGGGATTCCCTTCGGCGCCTGGCACGTTCCAGCTCATGTAGAGCGCGTCGTAGATGCCTGGGGTCAGCGTCTGCTTGCGGTATTCCCGGATGGTGCAGTCCGAGCCGCTGGGAACATTCAACGAGTGATGCTGCGCGTGCGCGACGGCGGACAAGGCCACTGACAAGACCGCGACCGCTTTGAGGAAAACACGGCAGAGTTTACCCCCGGCTTCACCGGCATTTGAGTCTGGGCGAGCTTGGAACATGAAGGTTAAAGGAGTGGGCTTTCATCAAACGGCAAGAAATTTATCTGCTGCTAAGTTTTTAGCACCGCGGAATATTTTTGAAATCAGGTCGCCCGGAAAATTGGCAGGTCAGTGCAACTTGAGGCGGTAAAATGCCGCGGGGGTCGCGGCAGTATCCTCGACATAATCGATCAGGCCGCCGGGCGGGGCGATGAGATCCGTGGCGACGGGAATCCAGGTGGAAAGGTTCGTCGAGCGTTCCACGTCATAGGTAAAACCCACGGTGCCCTCGAAATTGACAGTCAGTGTGTTGCCGCGCATGGAGATGCCGAGCACCCGGCAGAGCGCGAAGCGTTCCGGTATAGTGAACGAGGTCGTAAGGGACTCCCATGGCGGGTGATGAGGGAAGTTCAAGGATGATGGAACCAGCGCTCCAGGTAAAGTTGCCGGACACCGTCAGCGGCACCGTGCCGGGTTCCGGCAAGGGCATCACGAGGTCGCCGCCGCTCTGGACGAACGAACCGATCGTCACGGCCGGGGCGTCGAAGCGCAGATCGCCAGCGGCGAGCTGCAGTGCGAGGAGCGGGTCGAGCGGACCGGCGAGCGTGAGTGTCGCGGGGCCCTTTTTCACGAACTTCAGGCTGCGGCCGAGTCCGCCGCCGAAGAACCTGTCGGTCGTTTGGTTCACGAACAATGCGGACAGTGCCCCGGTGCCCTGGATCGTGCCGGTGGAGCCCGACAGGTTGCCGATGTGGGATGCCGCGTTGCCAATCTCCACGACCGGGCTGCCACCGCTGAGGGAAAGGCGGGCGGCGGGGTTGTTCCAGGGTTGGTTCAACTTGAGGAGCGAATCCGTGCCGTTGAGGATGATTTCCTGCAGTGAATCGAGGCCGGTGGAGTTGTCGTTGATCAGGCGCGAACGCAGACCCACGATCACGCTGCCGGTTCCAAGCGCTTTGGCGGCACCGGCACGCAGTGCGCCGAAATCATCGCCTGCCGCCGGGTGGATCACGGTCCAGCTTCCGGTGTAAGGGTTGTTGGCGGAGTTGACGGAAACCTGGCGGATGTCAGCGGAGATCGCGCCGGTATTGGTGTCGGAGAGCACGGTGATCATGCCGCTGCCGGACACCGGGCCGGTTAGATTGGCGGAGTTCACATAGCTGCCGCCATAGAGGCGCAGCGTCGTGTTTCCTGAAAAGGACAAGCCCGCCGCAACCGTGTGGGTGGATGACCCGACCGAACAATTGAACTGGATCGTGCCTCCGTCCTCGACGGTGGTCACAGGAAGATTGTAGGAAACGTTCTGGTTGGTGGTGGCGTGGAGGCGGGCGAGGTCGAGTTTTCCCCCGTTCACCACCCGCAGACTGGCGGCAACGAGGGCCTGGCTGTTGGAGCCGGTGTTATTGGAAGTGACGACGTGAGCCACCGAATATCCGTTGCCGGTGTTCTGGGTTCCCGAGGTGGGCGCGGCCGCGCCGTTGTTCCAGGTGGCGCCCACATTCCACGCGCCGTCGGCGAGCGAGGTGATGTGATCGTCGATGGTGAGAGTGGCGCTCGACGGCGTAGCGAGGGTGTATGCCGGGCCGGCGACGAGGGTGAGGATCACGGTTTCGGAAATTCCGTCGGGCGCGGCGGCGATTGGATTGACGACGACGGTTTGGGATAGCGTGCCGTCGGGGAAAGAGACGCTGGTGGGCAGGGTTTCGTAATCACTGCCCTGGATTCCAGTGCCACTGATGTTGAACGGAACCGTAATCGCACCGATCGGGTGATCGCGGGTGAGGGTGAACGAACCGGGGATGGGACCGAGTTTCGAGGCGGACAAGGAGGCGGAAACCGTGACGACCGGCAGCGGGGCCGGCAGCGCGGTGAAGGAAACCGGGGCTGAGTCCACCTGATAGCCCCAGTCACCATAGGACGCGCGGGCGGTGACCACGTGGCCGCCGTGTGTGATGGCGGGGACCACGGCCTGATAAGGAGCGGTTGTTGCCTGTGCCAGCGAGGTTTCGCCGTCCATGAAATCGACGGCGTCCACCAGTTCCGGCTGGGTCGAGACGGTGGCGGAGAATGCCACGTTCAGCGGCGAAACGGACGAAGCCGCGGTGGGTGAGGTGAGGGTGACCACCGGAGGAGTGAGTGCTTGCTGATAGAGGGACTCGATGTCGGCGGCGGTGAGGGTGGCTTTGTAAACCCGGACGTCGTCGAGCCAACCCTTGAAGTGGCGGGTTGCGCTGTTAGGATCCCAACCGAGATACATCGCGCCGTTGAACGCCTCGGCGGCCTGGGTGGCGTTGTTGGTGGCGCTTTGCAGGCCCGCCGGGCTGCGCAGATGGAGGGTGGTGCCGGTCGGGGAAACGCTCATGGCCACGAAGCACCAGGTGTTGTCCGGCGGCACGAGTCCGGAATTCCACGTATAGCCGCCGCCGTCCCACGTGTAGCGGAGTGCGTTGCCGGTGCCGAAGTGAAAGCCGGCCACGGAGGATCCGGCGCGGGTGAAGATGAGTCCTGATTGGCGCGGGGCGGCAGTGGGAATGAATAATTTCCGAGATTGTCGAGAATGGCGGTCTTGGTATTGCGGTGGGCGACGATTTTCTTCAACTCGGAGCTGGAGAAGCGCGAGAGCGAGTTGCCCGACATGATTGTAGCACCTTCCGGGTTGCCGCCGCCTTCATAGTGGCTGGAACTCCAGTTGTGACCGACCTCGTGGCGCCAGACTCCGGAGAAATCCCCGGTCGGGTCAGAATCGTTGGCGGAATAACGGGATGCGGTGCCGATGACTCCGACATAGGCCAGGCCTCCATTCGCCGCGGAGTGCGCGACGAGTCCGACATCATGGGTGGAACCCATCGGGCTTGCGGTGTTCCAAGTCGCGCGGACCTTGTTGAGCAGCAAGCCCGTATCTCCGCCATCCGCCGCGTAGGGATCCTGCGTGGCATCGGCGCGGACGATGATTTTCCCGATCCGGTGCTGGATGGCGGCATCCCGGAGATACACCATGTCGGTGGACATCAGCGAGAATTCGCATTTTTCGACCACCGCATCGACGTTGCCTCCGCAGGCGGTGAAGTGGTTGAAGGTGGAATCGATCCCGACCTCGGCCGCATAGACCACCGATCCCGCGCCGCCGCTGCCGATGACGGTCGTCGGCCATGCCGGGACAAACGAGTTGCCGCTCACACTGGCGGTGCCGCCGGTGGTGCTCCAGGTTTTCCCATCCTCGAGACTGACTCGCGCGAGCAGGGTGTCGTTGGCACGCAGGATGCCGATGGCGATCGCTCCGGGGACGCCTTGAACGGTTCCCAGATAGGTCCGTGGCACGTCGGCCGTATGCGTGAGATAGCTGCCGTCGGACTGCTGGACGAGCACCTGGAAATTCGCGCTGCGGATCGGATGCAGCGAGAAATCCACCGTGACCGACTGCGATGCGGTGCTGATGGTCCGCGTGAAGCTGGCGGGCGGACTCTGGGCGCTGAGCGGTAGAATCCCCCCGGCAAGGATGGTGAGGAAAAGCCGCATGCCCGCTGGGGTGCGTTTTGAGGGCATGGCGTCAGTGACGGTGGATGGCGATGGGTATCCAAGGGAAAATCCAAACAATTAGCGGTGAAAAGTCACACCTGACAACGGGAAATCTGAAAAAGTTCTGCATCAACCAATGTAGCAGATGCACGGACGAGGGTTGCCGTTTCGCGGTACGGGACGTGTGCGGAAAAGAAGGGCTTTCAAGTTGGCACGGGTCCCGACTCAAGCTAGAGACGGCTTGGTGAAACGAATTGTCAAACCGAGGGCGGCGGATCTGGCGCTGGTCGCGTTGAGGAACGAGATTATGAGCGGTCGTTGGGACGAGCGCCTGCCGGGGGCCAGGGTTCTGGCAAATCATCTGGGGGTGAGTGCGCCGACGGCCGCCGCGGCGTTGCTGAAACTCGCGGGAGAGGGACTCGTGGAGAGTGGGGGCGAGAGATGCGCTTTCCGGGTGGTCGGAGCGCGTCGGGCCTCGTCCTCGGGGGAATCCCTGGCAGGTCCGCAGCGCCTGCTGATCCTTACCTATAAAGAGCCGGCCATGCTGCCGGACTCCACCCGCAGGCTGATTGAATCGCTCTCCGAGCGCATGGCGGGAAAGGGCTGGGAAGTGGTGCACCAGACCATCGATTTCCTGCATGTGAAGCGCCCCCAACGTTCCTGGGACCGGACGATTCAGGTCGAACCGGGAACCTCGGTGATCGCTGTTTTCGGCCGACCGGCACTCGCCGAATGGGCGATCCGCCGCAAGGTGCGGATCTTCTTCCTTGGCGGCGTGACCAATGGCCTGCCGGTGTCGATGGCGGCGGTGAGATCCCCGCTGGTGGCCCAAGCCGCTCTGGCCCGTTTGACCGCATTGGGGCACTGGCGGATCGTGCTTCCCCTGTGCGAACACCCGGACACGTTCAAAGCCGCGATGGGTCAGGTGATGAAAGAAGCGATCGAGGGGATGGGCCGGGTCTACACGAAATCCTACCACAATCCGGCAAGCAGCGCGCTGACTCCTGACGCGATCTGGCGCATCCTGGAGGCCTCGTTTGCCACCGATCCGCCGACGGCCCTGGTGTTCCTGGAGTGGAAGGAATTCCTGACCGCCCAGTCCTACCTGATGCGGATCGGCCTGAGGATTCCGGAGGATGTGTCGGTCGTCTTGTTGGATGACCAGTTGGAGGCGGAGTGGGTTTATCCGAAATTGTGTCGCTTCCGGTTTCCACTGCGGCGCGTTCTCAATGTGATGGCGACCTGGCTGGAAGACGGAGACGCAGCCCCCATCAATCGGTTTTTACCTGCGGACTTCGTCGACGGGGAGACCATGGCTCCTCCCCGTAAGCGCTAGAAAAGAAGATGGGAACCACTGATTGACGATTGACGATTTTGGATTGTTGATTTGACGGAACGGCCGATCAACATTCAATCACCCATTCAAAAATCCAAAATCGTCACTCGAACCGCTTAAACTGCCTTCGGTAAGACGGCCTGCACTAGTGCGGTCCGGCTTCGCTTTTGTTAGGCGGAGCATCCCTTGTGATCACGCTTTGCCGCTCGTGCCACGTGGCCTTGACCTCCGGGAACATTCCCGGATCACGCTTCGCATTTTCATCCAAAACCCAGCGCGCGATGGATCGTGACATCAATTTCACCGGGTGCTCATAGTGGCTGATCGCCGGTGAATACCATTCCATCGCGGTGTTTTGCGATAGGATGATCACCGACACATCGCGCGGGATCAAAATGCCTGCCCGGTTGAAAAATCCCGAGGCCGCCACGAATTCGCGCCAATCGAGAAAGATCACCGCATCGGGAGGATCCTTCTTCCAATGCTTGCGCAGGAGGTTCACGATGACCTCGGGACCCATGTAGCGGGACTCCTCGATCACGAGGGACTTTTCCAGCCTCTTTCCCGCCGTGTTCAGCGTGTTTGCGACACGACTGCATTTTTCAACAATATAGGGAAGTCGCGCGCACAAGGGCAGCAGAATCCGGCGGTGCCCCAGCGCCAGCAGCCGTGCCGCCGCATCCTTCAACATCGTGGAGAGACTGACCGCAAGGAGCGGCAGTCCCACGCTGCCGGGATCTCCTCCGAAGAAAAGCGTCCGGCATGGCAGCTTGTCCGCCCATTGCGCGAGCACCGGTGTCCCTCCCAGCACCACCATTGCCCCGGGGTCCATCGTGGCCAGCAACTCGTCCCATGAACGGCGCGGGGTTTTCGCCTCCGAGAAGCGCTCGACGCGGTATACCACCTCCCACTCACTGGTGGCCAGCCGGTCTAACAGTGATGCGAATACCTCCACGCCGCTGAAGCGTTGCTCCCCCAACGGCTGGGGGGTCAGGAAAAGCAACCTCCGGGAAGTCGTCCTGAGCGCCGACCCGGACAGCGGTTCGGACGCCTGGGATGAGGGATCCGCCAGCCGCCACTTGCGCCGGCCTCCGCCGCTTTCCAGGAAACCCTCCGCTTCCAACAGATGCAGCGCCTTGCAGAGCGTCGGCACGCTTACCTCCAATGTTTTGGCCAGCAGGCGGACACCGGGAATCGTCCCGTCCGCGTGGGCGGGCGGGACGTGATGGCGCAAGTGTCGCGCCACCGCTGAAGCGAGGTCTTTCCGCAACGGAGTTTCCATGACGGGTTCCACAATCCCGGGAGCAGGCCCGCTGTGCAATTCAATTGTACAATTTTTCCATGATGAATTTCCTTCTCGTTTTTGGAATTGGGCATAGGAATTGCTGGTGAGTCGCGACTCTCTGACAGCAGATAAATCGCTAGCTTCTTCGATTTTAGCCGACAGCCATGATGTCACGCTGATTTTTCGTTGGATTCAATCAGACTAAAACCCAAGGCAAATACTTCCATCGCTCCAACCCAAAAAACCCGAATTCCCCATGAAACTCAATCGTTCCAATCCCCTGTTCGCCCGCTATTCGGCCATCGGCCTCACGTCAATCGTTCTCTGCTCCGGCAGTGCGTTCGCAGCCACCTACCAGTGGGATCAAAATGACAGCACCGCAGGTCTCGGCGGCATCGGCGCGTGGGACACCACCAGTCTGTTCTGGGACCTCGTCGGCACCGGGCTGGATGACGGCACTGCGGTGACCGCTGCCGTCGCGAACTGGAATCCCACCACTGCGGTAGATGCCACCACCTTTGGCGGCACCGCCGGCACCGTGAGTCTGGCGGCATCAGTCAATGTGCTCGGCACCGGTTTCACCACCACCGGCTACACGCTGGATCTGACCAACATCGCCGCCACCAATTACCAATTGGGCGCACTCACTGGCAACGCCACTCTCAACACCACTCTCGGCGCGGGCGCAACCACCGCCGATTTCAAAGCCACCGATTGGTCGGGATTCACCGGCATCCTCAACGTCGGGGTGGCCCAAGCCGCGGGTGCAGGCAAGGCCGCCGTCAGCTCGTCACTCCTCAATGGATTCAATTCCGCCGCGACGGTGAACATCACCGCACACAGCACACTTTATTCTGCCGCCCAGACCACCCACGCGGCGGCGCTCACCCTGAATGGTGGCGACACCGGCGAAGCGTTCGGCCAGCTGCGCTTGGACAACGGTGGAGTATGGAGCGGTGCCGTCACCTTGGCAGGCGCGATGACCGGCACCGATAGCCACGTTGCCAGTCATGGCGGCACCAGCTTCATCACCGGAGCGATTGGTGAAAGCGGCACCCAAATCCTCAGCAAAGGCGGCAACCAAACATTGGTCCTATCCGGTGCCAACACCTACAGCGGCGGCACGACTCTGCGCGCCGGCACGCTTGCCGTGACCTCCATCGGCAATGTGGCCGATACCTCCAGTCCGCTGGGTGCGGGTGGTGGCATCGACATTGCCGCGAATGCCACCTTGAACTACTGGGGCGCGGGCGATACCACCGACCGGGTGGTGACCTTTTCGACGGGAAGCGGCGGAAACATTGCGAACAATGGCGCGGGCGCGCTGACATTTTCCAATAACATGATCGCTGCCAATGCCGCCATGGGCGTGACCTTCACCGGTGGCGCGAACCTGACGATCGGCAGCATCACCGGCAATGCCGCCATCCTCAACTTCAACAAAACCGGCACCGGCACCCTGACGGTGACTGGCGATATAACATCCTCCGGCACCGCCAGCAACATCCGCCCTCAGGGTGGCGTGCTTTCCTTCGGCTCGTCCGCCACCACCACCACCAACTCGACCATCATCAGTGAGCGTTCGGTGGGCGGTATCCTCCGCGTAGCCTCCGGTGCCTCGATCAAGACCAATGCGGATGCCAATACCAACGGCATCATGGGCGGTTGGGCGGTTTTCAACAATACCGACTGGGCCCAAGTCAATGGCGCGGGCACTGCGATCAGCGCCTATGCCGGCTACACCAATGACACCTGGGCAAGCGGCAACAACACGACGGTAACGACCAGTAGCGCGCCGACCTCTGGCAGCACCACCAACAGCCTGCGCTTCAATGCGGCAGCTGCCAATACCATCACTCTTGCGGGTATCAACACGCTGACCAGTGGCGGCATTCTGGTGACCAGCACCGTGGGAGCCAACGACACCCTGATCACCGGTGGCACGCTCGCCGGTGCCAATACCAAGGATTTGGTCATCCACCAGTTTAACACCGGCGGCACCCTG
>JBIPND010000334.1:0-4560 GCA_044374015.1 Luteolibacter sp.
CCCGATCGAGAAATAAACCCCCACCTCCACGAAGTCCTTCATCGCGGAACGAAACGCCGCCACCAGCTTCTGCCCGCCATCCGGGGCGTGCTCGTGATGATGGTGATGATCGTGGCCGCAGCCCTCGCCATGCTCATGACCGCATTCCGCGTGATCGTGATCGTGCGCCGCGTGGGAGTGCGCAACCGCCTTCTCCGCCTCGTCCTTTTCGATGCTGTCCACCAGTCTCGCCCTGAGCACCGCCGCCAGTGGCAGTTTCAAAACGATGAACCCCACCGCCACGGCGATCAGGAAACCGAGCATCATCCGCGAGCTCGTCATCATCGCCGCGCCCTGCCCTTGGAAAGCCTTCCAGGTGCTCAGCGCGGTGATCGGGTTCACGATCGGTGCCGCCAGCATGTAAGTCAGCGCGCACGAAACCGGCAGCCCCTTCTTCACCAAACGCCGGATCACCGGCACCACCGCACACTCGCACACCGGGAAAACCGCGCCCAGCAAGCCCGCCATCATCACCGCCCGGTAGCGGTTTTTCGGCAGGAACCGATCCATCATCCCGGCGGGCAGGTAAACATCGATGAAGCCGCTGATCAAAGTCCCCAGCAAAATAAATGGAGCTCCCTCGAAAAGGATACTCAGGAACGCGAGCGCAAAGTCCTGCTGGGAATCGGGCGACATCGCGCAGAGCAAACTCCGCCAATCCGATCCTGTCAACCGGTGGTCTGCTTCGTAGTTCCGCAGCGGCAGCGTTTCCCCGCTTGCCGGGCGTGCGCGGCGGCGTAACTTCCTGCTCCAAACCAGTTTTCATGCAGTCCCGGCAACCTCTCCGCGTGGTTTTCACCATCGCCGCCCTCCTCATCCTTTGTGGCTTCGTCGCTTGGCAATCGCGCGGATTCACCCCAGGCCAGCGTGTCGCCGCCACCTCGATTGAGAAAACCCCCGCCGCATCCGCCCAGGCCGCGGCGTCGGAAATTCTTTCCCGCGCGCCAGCCACCACCACCGCCCAAGCGCCACTTCCCCTCCCGGTCACCAACCGCCCGCCCGCGAAATCCCCGGCCTCCACCCGCGAACAAGCCGCCAATGGCCGCTCCATCCCCGAAATCCTCGCCGGTACCGACATGACCGACCCCGAAATCCGCGCCCGCGTCGTCGCCGAAATCGCGCAGCTCGAACAACGCCAGAAGCAGGCCGTGCTCGAAAAAGCCCGCCGGCTCGGCATCCCCGTCCGCATCGAGGGCCCCGGGCGCAAGCTTTCCATCCTCCACGATTTCCGCGGCGAGCAACCGCTCTACCGCAACACTCTCAACAAGAACGCCGCCATCTCCACCGCCGCCAACCTGCTCGCCCCCGCCCCCTACAACCTCGACGGCACCGGCATCAAAGTCGGCGTCTGGGATGGCGGCATGGTCCGCAGCACCCACGTCGAACTCACCGGCCGCGTCACCCGCAAAAACTCCGGTTCCAGCTCCGACGACCACGGCACCCACGTCGCCGGCACCATCGCCGCCACCGGCATCCAGGCCAACGCCAAAGGCATGGCTCCCAAAACCACCATCGACTCCTACGATTGGGACAGCGACTACTCTGAAATGACCGCCGCCGGAGCCGCCAGCGCCGGCGACACCGCCCGCATCTCCCTTTCAAACCACTCCTACGGCTACGGCGCCTTCACCGCCGACATGGGCCGCTACGATATCGAGTCCCGCGACACCGATGCCGTCACCGCCAGCCTGCCCTTTTACCTGATCTTCTGGGCCGCCGGAAATGAGCAGGACGAACTCACCGCCAAAGGCGGCTACCAATCCGTCACCTTCAACGCCCTCGCCAAAAACGTCGTCACCGTCGGTGCCGTCAACGATGCCGTCTCCGGCGGCGTCCGCGCCACCCCTGCCGCCACCATTGCCAGCTTCTCCAGCCTCGGCCCCTGCGACGATGGCCGGATCAAACCGGACCTCGTCGCCAATGGCGTCAGCGTCTATTCCACCATCGCCACCTCGAATTCCGCCTACGACGGCACCTACAGCGGCACCAGCATGGCCACCCCCAGCGCCGTCGGATCCGCCGCGCTGCTCGCCCAACTTTACGCCCGCGAATTCTCCGGCCTGCGCCTGCGCGCCAGCACCCTCAAGGCCCTGCTCATCCACACCGCCGACGACCTCGGCCCCGCCGGCCCCGATTACACCTTCGGCTGGGGCCTGCTCAACACCCGCGCCGCCGCCGATTTGATCCTCGACCACAAAAACAGCCTCACCGCCCCCAAAATCATCGATGGCCAAATCACCAACACCCAGCCCACCCAGTCCCACACCTTCGTCTGGGACGGCCTCAGCCCGATCCGCGCCACCCTCTGCTGGACCGACCCCGCCGGCGACACCCAGTCCGCCGCCGACAGCCGCATTCCCAACCTGAAACACAACCTCGACGCGAAAATCACCGCCCCCGACGGCACCACCATCTATCAGCCGTTCGTGATGCCGTTCGTCGGCAGTTGGACCACCGCCTCCATGGCCTCGGCCGCCATCCGCGGCAAAAACAACGTCGACAACGTCGAACAGGTTTTTCTATCAGCCCCCACCCAGCCCGGCACCTACACCGCCACCGTCTCGCTCGACGGCACCCTGAATCCTAACACCCAAGCCTACTCGCTCATCATCACCGGCGGCACATCCATCGAGAGCAACCCGCCGCCCACCATCACCCTGACCTCGCCTGCCAACGGAACCTCCTACCTCCCCGGCACAGCCGTCACCCTCGCCGCCACCGCCACCGACCTCGCCTTCGGCGGCGGGCCGGGTGTCGTGACCCAGGTGGAGTTTTTCGCCGGCACCACCTCCCTCAGCATCGACACCACCGCGCCCTTCTCGCTGGGCTGGACGCCGTCGGCCAGCGGCACCCACATCCTCACCGCCAAGGCCACCGACAACGGCGGCGCCACCGCCACCTCCGCCGCCACCACCATCACCGTGCTCACTGGAAATGGCGTGCCCGTCGTTTCCTCGTTCACTCCCGCCAGCGGCGCGGGCGGATCCAGCGTTGTCCTAACCGGTTCTAACTTCATCGGGATCGCCACCGTCAAATTCAACGGGATGGACGCCGCCTTCACCGTGGATTCCCCGAACCAAATCACCGCCATCGTCCCCGCGCTTGCCGCCAGCGGCGCGATTTCCGTCACCAGTTCCTACGGCACCGGCACCAGTGCCACCCCCTTCACCGTGCTCCGGCCGCCCGTCCTGATCAGCCAGATCTACGGAGCCGGCGGCAGCAGCGGGGCCATTTTCAACCGCGATTACGTCGAGCTTCACAACCGCAGCGCCACCACCGTCAGCCTCGCCGGTTGGTCCCTGCAATACGCCGCCGCCACCGGCACCACCTGGCTGGTCACCTCGCTCAGCGGCACCATCGCCCCGGGAAAATACCACCTCGTCGGCCTGGCCAGCGGATCTAACGGCGCCTCCCTGCCCGCCCCCGATACCACCCATTCCACCAACATCAGCGCGACCAGCGGGAAACTCGCCTTGCTCAATTCCACCACCACCCTATCCGGCTCGTCGCCACTCGGCGCGCTTGGATTGCAGGACTTTGTCGGCTACGGCACTGCCAACGCCTACGAAACCACCGCCGCCCCCGCGCCCTCCACCACCACCGCCATCTTCAGGGCGGGCTCCGGTGCCGTCGATACCGGCAACAACTCCGCCGATTTCACCGCCGCCGCGCCCGCACCGCGCAACTCGGCTTCCGCGGCCGCCCCGACCTTCAACACTTGGATCGCCAGCTATCAGGTCGGCGGTTTGACCGGCTTCACCGATGATCCCGACCACGACGGCATTCCCAACGGCGTCGAAAACCTGCTAGGCACCGCGCCTGACAGCGCCAGCCCGGGCCTCACCCAGATCGCCGCCACCGCCACCGCGCTGACCTTCCAACACACCCGCTCCAACAGCCCCGCCGCCGGTCTGACTTCCAGCTACCAATGGTCCGCCGACCTCCAATCCTGGCATCCCTCCGCCGCCAGCGTCGGCGGCCTCACTGCCGTCATCGCCGATACCATCCTCATCGACCGCGCTGCTCCGCTCAATGACATCATCCAAGTCACCGCCACCGTCACCCAAGGGGCCGCGCCGCAACTCCACCTCCGCCTCAAAGTCACCCAACCATAACTCCATCGATCCGGGCTGTCGGAATTTAGTTCGTGACGGCGGATAGAGAACCGATCTAACACTGTCTGGTTACAATCCCTGTCCTTATGGTCTCGCTCAAATCCCTCCGCTCACTTTGCATCTCGCTGCCCTTGTTCCTGCTCTCCGCCCGGGCTGCGGTGGTGAATGCCACTTGGAACTCAGCCACCGCTGTGCCGGTCACCGCCGCCGCCTACTCCGCCACGGGCAACACGGTGAACCTAACGCTAAACTTTGCTCCTGAAGTCGGGACGAATCTGACGGTGGTCAACAACACCGGTCTACCCTTCATCCAGGGAACCTTCGGCAATCTCGCGCAGGGCCAGAAAGTCGCACTCACCTACGGCGGCATCGGTTACAATTTCGTGGCGAACTATTACGGCGGCAC
>JBIPND010000335.1:0-4559 GCA_044374015.1 Luteolibacter sp.
CTCGCGCTGCCGCACTACATGGGCCGCGAGGACGAGCTGGCGGACCGGGAACGCTATCAGACGGTCTTTGCCAAAGAGGAAGGCGCCATCGCCGCACCGACCGCCGGGCTGCATTTCACCCCGGAGCTGTTGGAGGAAATCACCCACGCTTTCCTAACACTCCACGTCGGCGTGGGGACTTTCCGACCGGTGAGCGCCGAGGTGATTTCCGATCACCTCATGCACTCGGAGCGCTACATCCTGAGCGCGGAAACCGCGGAAAGGGCCAACGCCGCCGGCAGGGTGCTGGCGGTGGGCACGACGGTGACGCGCGTTTTGGAATCCATCGGGATGCCGCTGCGCGAGCAACGCGGTGAGACCGACATTTTCATCCACCCGCCCTATCAGTTCGGGGTGGTGGGCGGCTTGCTGACGAATTTCCATCTCCCGCAGAGCACCTTGATCATGCTGGTGAGCGCGTTCGCCGGGCAGGAACTGGTGATGGAGGCGTATCGCCAGGCGGTGGAGCAGCGCTACCGGTTTTTCAGCTATGGCGATTGCATGTTGCTGGTCTGAGGTGAAAACTCCGCGCGATGAAACTGATCTCCTGGAATGTGAATGGCATCCGCGCCACGATAGGCAAAGGCTTCGGCGATTTTGTGATGGCGGAAAAACCGGACATCCTCTGCCTGCAGGAAACCAAGGCGCGGCCGGAACAGGTCGAGCTTCCGTTGGAGCTTGGCGGGTTCCACGGCTATTGGGATTCCGCGCAAAAACCCGGCTATTCCGGCGTCGCGGTGTTCACACGCGAGAAGCCGATCGATGTCCGCATGGGCCTCGGGATCGACGAGCACGACAAGGAAGGCCGCGTGCTCACTTTGGAATACCCGGATTTCCACCTCGTGAATGTTTACACGCCAAACTCGCAGGACGCGCTCCGGCGGCTTCCCTATCGGATGACCTGGGATGAAGCGTTCCGCCGCCACGTCGCCGGACTGGCAAAAAGCAAACCGGTTATTTTCTGCGGCGACTTGAACGTCGCCCATCAGGAAATCGACATCGCGCGGCCGAAGGAAAACCGCTTTTCCGCGGGTTTTTCCGACGAGGAACGCGCCAGCTTCGGCGAGCTCCTAACTGCCGGTTTCACCGACACCTTCCGCCACTTCTATCCGGACAAAAAAGAGGCGTATTCCTGGTGGTCCTTCCGCGGCGGCGCACGGCAGAGGAACGTCGGCTGGAGAATCGACTACTTCGGAGTTTCCTCGCCGTTCATGAGCCGGGTGAAAGACGCGGAAATCCTGCCCCACGTTACCGGCTCGGATCATTGCCCGGTGGGGATCACGCTGGCTTGACGAATCCGTTGTGTCACACTAGTGTGCCACAGATGAAAACAACCTCGATCCGCGAGCTGAAACACGACACCAGGAAGGTGCTGGCCCTGGTGGAAGCTGGGGAAACCGTTGAAATCACCCGCTACAATCAACCCGTGGCCATCCTTTCCCCGGTGGTGAAATCAGCCCTCAAGCGTCCCGACTTCGCTGCCCGGTTGAAGGAAATTTACGGCGAAAAGGTATTGCCTGCGACCGGAACTGAAATCATCTCCGAACTCCGCGGCGAACGATGAATCCGTATCCAGACACCGGCTTTCTTTGCTCACTCTACTCCCATGATGCGAATAGCCAGCGGGCGATTGCGGAAATGCGGCGGGTGACTCTCCCGATGAGCTTCACGTGGATTCACCAACTGGAGCTGCGCAATGCCATGCGTCTTCGCGTCTTCCGGAAAGAGATCACTCGGCAACAAAGTGACGCGTCCTTGAACCTGTTGCTTGCCGACCTAGCGGAAGGGGTCTTGCTGCAAATCCCCACTGCTCTTGACTCGGTCACTCTCGAAGCGGAACGCTTGAGCGCAACGCACTCTGAAAAGCTCGGAACCCGCAGCCTCGACATCCTCCATGTGGCAATCGCGATTGGAACCGGTGCGGACTTTTTCATCACCTTCGACAAGCGCCAGGCATCACTTGCCAAAGCCGCGGGAATCAAAGTCAGGGGGCTTTAACTTCTGCCGCATGCACCAGCAGCACGATTTCGCCCTTCGGCGGGTGGCTTTGGAAATGCGCGAGCACTTCAGCTGCGGTGCCGCGGTGGTAGGTTTCGAATTTTTTGCTGAGCTCGCGGGCGACGCAGGCGCGGGCCAACGGGTTAATTTCTGCTAGAATCTCCAGCGTGGAAACGATCCGGTGCGGCGACTCGAAGAAGATGCCGGTCTCGCCGGATTCGAGTGCGGCGGTTAGAGCGCTGCGGCGCTTGCCGGATTTGACCGAGAGGAACCCGCCGAAACGGAAGGCGTGGCAGGGAAACCCGGAGCCAATCAGGGCGGTGATGACCGCCGACGGACCGGGCAACACTTCGAGCGGTGTGCCGGACTCGATGCAGGCTTGCACCAGACGGTAGCCGGGATCCGAGATTCCGGGCATGCCGGCGTCGCTGATGACGGCGATGGTCTCACCGGCGCGGGCGGCGGCGATGAGATCGGGGGCACGGCGCGCTTCGTTGTGCTCGTGGAGCGAAACGAGCGGTTTGCCGGAGATTCCGTGATGCGCTAACAACTGCCCGGAGTGGCGGGTGTCCTCGCAGGCGATGCGGTCGGCGCTGCGGAGAATTTCCAAGGCGCGCAGCGTGATGTCGGTCATGTTGCCGATGGGAGTCGGGACCAGGATGATGCGGCCGGAGATTTCGGGGGAGGTTTCCATGAAAATTGGAGCGCGGAATTTATTCCGCCTGCGGTGGATTTCGCTCCAGTTTGGCGCGCTCCTCGTCCGGGATCAACTTCGGCCGGCCTTCGTGATCGACGCGCACATTGGTCATGCTGCCGAAAGCGGCGATTTCCCCGGCGGCGTTGAGCACTTCGAAATTCCACGTGACCGACGAAGCACCGATCCGCGAAATCCCTAACAACACCTCGAACGCGTCGCCGCACTGGAACGGGCGCTTGTAATCGCAGGCCACCTTCACCCGCGGCCAGCCGCCTGCGGTGCGGTCGAAAACCAACACGCCGCGAGAACGTAAAAACGCGTGTTCCGCCGCTTCCACATATTTGAAAATGTTAGGAAAGTGCATCCAGCCGCTGGCGTCGGTCTCGCCGAACGCGATCTCGCCTGCCTGCCGATGCACCGGATTTTCCATGGGCAAAATCACTCGAACTTACTAACAAGCACCGATGCGTTGTGGCCGCCGAAGCCGAAGCTGTTGCTGAGAGCGACCTTGACGGGCACCTCGCGGGCGACGTTCGGCACGACATCGAGATCGCACTCGGGGTCCTGCTCCTCGATGTTGATGGTGGGCGGGATGACGCCATCCTTGATCGCCATGACGCTCGCGATCAGTTCGATGCCGCCGGCGGCGCCGAGCATGTGGCCGGTCATCGATTTGGTCGAACTCACCATCAGCCCGTTCTTCGCGTAATCGCCGAAAGCGAGTTTGATCGCCTTGGTTTCCGCGATGTCGCCGAGGCCGGTGGAAGTGGCGTGGGCGTTGAGATATTGCACGTCGCTGGGGTTTTTCTTGCCGTGGCGCAGCGCCATCTGGATCGCATAAGCCGGACCGCTACCGTCGGGCGACGGCGCGCTGAGGTGATAGGCGTCGGCGCTGACACCGTAGCCGATCAGTTCGGCATAAATTTTCGCGCCGCGCTTGCGGGCGTGCTCGAGTTCCTCGATGACGACGACACCCGCGCCTTCACCCATGACGAAGCCGTCGCGGTTTTTATCGAACGGCCGGGAAGCGCCTTCGGGATCATCATTGCGGGTGCTAAGCGCCTTCATGTTGGAAAAACCGCAAAGGCCCATCGGCAGGACGGCGGCCTCGGCACCGCCGCAGAGGAAGGCATCGGCATCACCGAATTTGATGATGCGCCACGCCTCGCCGATGTTGTGGTTGGACGTCGCGCACGCGGTGACGATCGCCATGTTAGGACCTAACAAACCAAACTCCATCGAGATGATGCCGCTGGCGATGTTGGAAATCATCATCGGAATGGTGAATGGCGAAACCCGCTTGGGGCCCTTGGCGAGAAATGCCGTATGCTCGCGCTCGAGAGTGGAAAGTCCGCCGATCCCGCTGCCGACCATCACCCCGAAACGCCGGGGGTCGATCTTGGAAACATCGACGCCGGAATCCGCCATCGCCATTTTCGAGGCGGCCACGGCGAATTGCACGTAGCGATCCGAGCGCCGCGCGTCCTTGGGAACGCCGAAATACCCGTCGGCCTCGAAATTTTTGATCTCACCGGCGATCTTGCAATCGAAGGGTTCCGGATCGAGTTGGGTGATCCGGGAAATGCCGCTGCGGCCCGACTTCAGGCCCTCCCAAGTGGTGTCCAAGTCGTTGCCCAGTGGGGAGATACAACCAATGCCGGTGATGACTACGCGCCGTTCATTCATAATTTGTTGGGCAAGTTTGGAGGGGACTCGCCCCCGGCGCAAGCTTCATGATTCAGCGGAAGATCGGCGCGACGCTCAATTTCCCGCCCGGGAAACGAACTTGGGGCCGGTGGCTATCTTGGAATCCCCCTAACCGCCG
>JBIPND010000336.1:0-4556 GCA_044374015.1 Luteolibacter sp.
CCCAAAAACTCCTCTGCAGCCGTGTCCATCCGTGAAATCCGTGGTCAAAGAGTTCTTAACCACGGATGGCACGGATAAGCACGGATGGGGCGCTGACGCGCGGATTCAGGAACTTGATCGGGAGGTGGCGGCGTGAATGTGCTTCCCGAAACATGGATTCAAGTTTCGCTGGGTGAAATTACCGAGCCGATTGAGAAGGTTCTACCCGCGAAGGACCCGGAGAAGGAGATTCGCTATCTAGACATTTCTGGAATCGACAATTCCTCAAACCGAGTAACCGAGGCCAAGACTTACATCGGCGCGGACGCTCCCTCGCGGGCACGGCAGTTAGTCCGGGAGGGTGATGTGTTGTTTTCTACCGTCCGAACCTACCTGAAAAACATCGCCCGCGTGCCCAGCGAATACGACGGCCAAATAGCCTCCACCGGATTCTCCGTGCTCAGACCGTCGACAGTGATTCTGTCGGAATACCTCTTCGCCTACTCTCTGACACCAATGTTGCTTGATCCGCTTGCAGCGTTGCAACGTGGATCGAGCTATCCTGCGGTCCGAGAGCAAGATGTTCGGACACAGACGATCCCCCTCCCGCCCCTCGCCGAGCAGAAGCGGATCGTATCGAAGATCGAAGAGCTCTTCTCCGAACTCGACGCCGGGGAGGAGAGTCTGCGGCGGGCGCGGCGGCAACTCGGCGTCTATCGCCAGTCCCTCCTCAAACAAGCCTTCGAGGGCAAGCTCACCGCCCCATGGCGCAAACAAAATCCCGACCTCCTCGAATCCCCCGAAGTTGAATCAGTCGAAGTTTCTGAGCACCTTCCTCTCGATTGGCGGTCGATCAAGCTTGGAAGCGCAATCGAGAATCCGTCTTACGGCACATCGAAAAAATGCTCCTACGAAAGCGCTGGTCACGGTGTTCTCCGCATTCCAAACGTGGTGAATGGAGCCATCGATGCAGCAGATCTCAAATTTGCGGAGTTCACCAAAGACGAAGTGGCTTCATACGAACTCAAAGCTGGTGATCTGCTCATGATCCGTTCGAACGGCAGCGTTTCGATTGTTGGACGCTGCGCGCTTATTGAACCAAAGCACACCGGATTTCTTTACGCCGGTTACCTCATCAGGCTTCGACCAATCAAGTCGTTGATCGCCCCGCTTTTTCTTCGCATTCAACTGGGGTCACTGAGGTTGCGTTCGCAGATCGAATTTTCCGCGAAATCAACAAGCGGCGTGAACAACATCAACTCGAAGGAAATTCAGCGACTAGTCATCGCGCTTCCCTCCCTCCCCGAGCAACGCGAGATCGTCCGCCTCCTCGACGAGCAGTTCACGGTGATCGAGCAGAACGAGCGAGAGATCGACGCCGCCTTGAAGCGCTGCGCCGCCCTGCGCCAGTCCATCCTGAAAAAGGCCTTCACCGGCCAGCTCGTCCCCCAAGACCCCACCGACGAACCCGCCTCCGCACTGCTGGAGCGCATTCGGAAGGAGCGGGAGAAGGGTGCCGTAGGAAAAAGCACCCGCAAACGCGCCACCCCAGCATGAATCTCCTCACGGACATTACTTCACTTTCAGACGTTGACCTGCTGAGGGAGTCGGTGGACTTGGAGTGCAAACTGGCTCTCGGGCAGGATAAGCAGGGCAAGCTCCCGAAGGATTTCTGGCCGAGTTATTCGGCGATGGCCAATACCGATGGCGGTTTGATTCTGCTGGGCGTGGAGGAAAAAAAAGGCCGGCTGTCCGCCAAGGGCATTCCGAATCCCGATGGCATCCGCAAGGAACTGGCAGACCTTCTGGGAAACAAGCAAAAGGTCAGTGTCAACCTGCTGACGGACAAGTCGATCCACACGCTTGAACTCGAAGGGAAAACCATTCTGGCCATCCAGATCCCTCGTGCCACCCGCAAACAGCGCCCGGTTTTCATCAACGGGAATCCGCTCACGGGAACTTACCGCCGATTCCACGAATCAGATCTGGAGATGCCGGAGGACGAGATCAAGCTCATGCTTTCCGAGCAACAGGTGGAATCCCTCGATTACCGGATTCTGCCCAAATTCGGAATGGACGACCTTTCCATTCCCACTCTGCAAGCCTACCGCCAGACCCATGCCACCCTCAATCCCGGCCACCATTGGTCGGAATTGTCCAATATCGACTTTCTGAGAGAGATCCGGGCGTGGAACCGCGACCGGGAAACCGGTGAAGAAGGTCTTACAGTCGCCGGATTGCTGATGTTCGGGAAATTCCAGTCGATCCAGGACGAGTTCCCCCATTATGCCCTCGATTACCAGGAGAGGCCTGAAGCCAAAACCGAAAAGCGCTGGGTGGACCGCATCTGGCTTGATGGTTCCTGGTCGGGGAATCTCTACGACTTTTACCGCTTGGTTTATCCCAAGCTCACCGCGGGTCTCAAGGTTCCCTTCGCCCTGAAGGGTGGCCTCAGAAACGACGACACGCCGGTGCATGAAGCGCTCCGTGAAGCACTCGCCAACACCCTGATCCATGCCGACTACCGCCAGCGGAACCGGGTTCTGGTCGTCAAACGCCCGGACATGTTCGGCTTTCAGAATCCCGGCGACATGCGGATCCCTCTGGAAGTGGCGATGCGAGGAGATGAACCGGACTCCCGCAACAAGCGGCTCGCTCATCTATTCGGGTTCGTGCGCATCGGGGAGAAGGCCGGAACCGGCATTCCCAAAATCCTATCCCACTGGAAAAGCCAGCATTGGCGGCAGCCATCGCTGACGGAGGAGCACGAGCCCAGCCCCCGCACCATCCTCCGGCTTCAGATGCTCGACTTGTTCCCGCCGGGCGTGCTTGATCTTCTGAAAACTGCTTTCAAGGAACGCTTCGACTCGCTGGAAGCCAACAGCCGCCTGGCACTTGCCGTCACCTTCACCGAAAGGAGGCTCACCCACGCCCGCCTTTGCGAGCTGACCGAACTCCACCCCAGTGACGTGACCAAGATTCTTCGTGGACTCGTCAGCCAGGGGTTTCTCATCACCGAAGGCGCGGGACGGGGGACGGTGTATCGCTTCAGAGGGACCACCAAAATCTCCCCGGATGATGTTTTTGAGGTCGAGAGCTCCCCGGATTTGGCCCCGAGCTCCCCGGATTTGGCCCCGAGCTCCCCGGATTTGGCCCCGAGCTCCCCGGATTTGACCTCCAACACTCTAGCTCGGGACAATTTTGGACGGCTGAAGTCAAAGCACTTCACTCTATCGTTTATCGATGATCTTGAATACCTTACGGACGGTTTTCGGCTGAGCCTCGAGGATTTAGCCGTAGAACCCCGGAAGCTAAAGAAAATCAACAAGGACCGGATGATCGAAATCATCCTCCAACTTTGCGAGGGGCATTTCATCCGCCTCGACTGCCTGTCTCAGTTGGTAAGTCGCAGCCCAGTGACCTTGCAGGGCGAATATTTGACGCGCTTGTGCCGCGATCAACGTCTGCGCATGGCGTTCCAGGACAATCCCACGGATCCTCGCCAAGCCTACACCAAGGCCTGAACCTCTTTTCCAACCACGCTTTCCCACATGACCACCGACACCATCATCTCCAGAGTCTGGAGTTTCTGCACCACCCTCCGCGACGACGGCGTCGGCTACGGCGACTATCTGGAGCAGCTCACTTACCTGATCTTCCTCAAGATGGCCGACGAATACGGCCGTCCGCCCTACAAACGGGATGTAGGCGTGCCGAAGAAATACGCCTGGGCCACGCTCCGGCCGCTCAAGGGCGCGGAGCTGGAAGTTCACTACGTCGAGACCCTGCGGGCCCTCGGCACCGAGAAGGGAATGCTCGGCCAGATCTTCACCAAGGCGCAGAACAAGATCACTGATCCCGCCAAGCTCGCCCGGCTCATCGAGATGGTGGACGCCACCGAGTGGGTGATTCTCGATTCGGACGTGAAGGGCGACATTTACGAGGGCATCCTCGAAACCACCGAGCTCCACACCATCCTCCGTTTGCCCACCGGCATTTTCTACGCTCAAGGCGTGAAGGCCAACGTCCTATTCTTCGACAACCGCCCCGCCAGCAAGTCCGCCGCCACCAAGGACGTTTGGTATTACGATTACCGCACCAACATTCACCACACGCTCAAGCGTAAGCCGCTGCGGTTGGACGATCTCCGCGAGTTCATCGACTGCTACAACCCCGCCAACCGCCACAAGCGCAAGCCCACGTGGCACGCCGAGAAAAACCCCGAAGGCCGCTGGCGGAAGTTCACCTACGACGAACTCATTGCCCGCGACAAAACCAGCCTCGACCTCTTCTGGCTCAAGGACGACACCCTCGCCGACCTCGACAACCTACCGGAACCCGCGGACCTCGCCGACGAGATCATCGACAATATCGAGGCCGGCTTGCTCAGCTTCCGTGCCGTCGCCGCGGCTCTGCAACCGGCGGTTGCCGGCACTTGAAGTTTGCCTCTATCAAGCCACCAGTGCCTTGAGTCTGCGGCAGACTTCCTGGACGTTGGCGCGGGAGTTGAAGGCGGAGATCCGGAAGTATCCTTCGCCCGCAGAGCCGAAACCGGAGCCGGGGGTGATGACGACCTG
>JBIPND010000024.1:0-13473 GCA_044374015.1 Luteolibacter sp.
CCTCGGTGGTGATCGGGGAAATCTGGCAGAAAATCGAAGACTGGAACGACCCGGCGATTTTCATCCATCTGCCCGAAAAGCAGACATTGTTAGATCTGGCGCAGGCGGTGGAAGCGATGCCCAAGCACCTGCCGCTGTGGGGCATTCCGTTCGTGGTGAAGGACAACATCGACGTCGCCGGCTGGCCGACGACGGCGGCTTGCCCGGAATTTTCCTACATCGCGGAGGCGGATGCGGAAGTGGTGCGGCTGCTGCGCGAGGCGGGCGCGCTCCCGATCGCGAAGGCGAACCTCGATCAATTCGCCACCGGGCTGGTTGGCACGCGTTCGCCCTACGGCGTGCCGCGCAATGCGATCGATGCGGAGTTTCTCCCCGGCGGATCGAGCTCCGGCAGTGCCTCGGCGGTGGCGGCGGGGCTGTGTGCGTTTTCGTTAGGCACCGACACCGCAGGCTCCGGCCGGGTGCCGGCAGCCTTCCAGGAACTCATCGGCTGGAAGCCGACGCGCGGACTCTTGAGCAACCGCGGCGTGGTGCCCGCCTGCCGCTCGTTGGATTGCATCGCCGTTTTCACCAACAACGCGGCCGATGCGATCGAGATTGCGGAGGTGGTGAGTGCTTACGATCCGGAAGACCCGTTCGCCCGCGAAGTGGAGGCAACGGCCGCGGTAGACGGCAGCTTCCGCTTCGGCGTGCCTCAGGAACTGGATTTTTCGGGAGACCCGGACACGCCCGGGCTCTATGCCGACGCCCAAAAACGCCTCGAAGCGATCGGCGGAGTGGCGGTGCAGATCGATCTAACCGTATTCACCGAAGCCGCCAAACTCCTCTACGAAGGCCCGTGGGTGGCGGAGCGCTGGGCGGCGGTCGGCGGGTTCGTGGAGAAGAATCCGGAGGCGGTTTTCCCGGTGACGCGGACGATTCTGGAAGCCTCGAAAAACTGGGACGCGGTGGCCACTTTCAAAGCCCAATACAAGTTGCGCGAGTTCGCGCGGATCGCGGAAAAGGTTTGGGAAAAAATCGACGTGATGCTGCTGCCGACCACCCCGCGGCTTTACACGGTCGCCGAAAATCTAGCCGATCCATTCGTGACCAACGCCGTGCTCGGGCGCTACACGAATTTCATGAATTTGTTAGATCTAGCCGCCGTCGCGATGCCCGCCGGCCGCGCCCGCTCCGGCCGCGCGCCGTGGGGCGTGACGCTGGCCGCCCCCGCGGGAAGCGATGCGTCCTTGCTCGAGCTGGCGGGAAGATTCCGCGGCGAGACGACCGCGGCGGAAACCGACGCACCATCCGGAATCCCCTTGCTGGTGTGCGGCGCGCATTTGGAGGGACTGCCGCTGCATTGGCAACTCGAGGAACGCGGCGCGATTCTCCGCGAGCGGACCCGCACGGCACCCGTCTATCGGATGTTCGCGATGCCCGCGACCGGCAAGCTCCCGCCGCGCCCGGCGCTGCTGCGCGATGATGCGGCGGGCGCCGGCATCGCCGTGGAAGTCTGGGAATTGCAGCCGGCCGAGTTCGGGGATTTTGTTTCAAAAATCCCCGCACCGCTGGGGATCGGCAAGGTCCTGCTAGAGAGCGGCGAGGAAGTCCCCGGCTTCATCGCCGAGCCGCGGGCGATGGACGGCGCCGAGGAAATCACCCGCTTCGGCGGGTGGCGGGAATGGATGAAGGAAGTGTTGCAGTAGAGGGAGAGGGCTGTTAGGTCGTTTCCATGAGCCTGGGGAAAAGAGGCGGGAGTCCTGTAGGGACACCTCATGCGGGAGAGACGCCAATGCCCGAAGCCGTCGTCTCCAACTCCCGTCGCCGCGCATGCCATGAACCGTCCTTACAGTGACGGAAGCCGATGCCATGGCAACCACCCGGGACTGCGTGCCGGGCTGGGATGACAGGTCCCGTTGGGTCCGAAGATTCCTCCGAGAAAATTCCTCCGGGGAGGCGGTGAAATCCGCAACCATTGGGTGCGCGACGCCCTGTTTGATGAAGACGCCACCCGTTCCAAAAACCTCAACCTCAACGGCAATCTCGCCGTATTGCGTTGTGGGCTGATCGCGCTCAAGGCCCAACGCGCCAGCCACCTCTCATGGCCCACAATCTTCGAACTCTCAGGCCTCAGACCCGCAGTCCCGTGCAACTTGGTCTGCAACAACGCCCTCAAATGAAAAAGCCGTGCTGATGGTGCGGGTTCGTGCCGGGCGGATCGGACCCGGGGCTGACCTTTCATCCAAAGCGGTGTGGCGCTTCGCTTCCCACCGCACTCCAGGGGGGACGGTGTAAATTTGGGCCATTTGCCCTGACCCCATCGCCAAGCGGAAGGACGGTGCGCGGCGGCTGGGCGGGAGCGGCCACCGGAATTTATTTATTCGGACGTGTCGGGGTTTTGGCGGGCTTCTCGTTCTTGTTATTGAATCGCCGGCAATGGCGATGCCGCCAGAATCTCAACCACCCACCTAACAGGCGACGATCTCTCCGTCGTCACAGCCGCACAAAAATTCAGTCAGACCCATTTATCGCATGAAACCCTTCCGCTTCGCCCGCTTTGCAAATTCTCCCCAGGTAGCTTCTTTGGCCGTTGCGCTCGGCACAAATCTATCAGTTCCGCTGCACGCCGCGACGATGACTTGGGACGGTGGACCCGGTGGCACCGGAACGAGTCTCGATGCCGCAGAAAACTGGGATACGAACACCCTTCCAAGTCCAGCAGTTCCGGACATCATCCGGTGGAATGGAACCGTCGAGGGTCCACTCAATCTGGTTTACAGCACCAATGCCTTCGCTGGAAGTGCGGGAAACTCCGGTCTCGGGATCTTACTCGCCGCGGAACAAACGAATCCGGTGAGCATTGACTCCGGGACCAATGCCCTCGCGCTTAGAATGAGCGGGCTTTCACTGGCCTCCGGAGCGGGTGCTTTCACGCTGGGAAATGGCGCCAACGTCTTCAACATCACCCTGGGTGGCACGAGCGGCCAAACCCACACTTGGACTAACAACTCTTCCAGCGGCGTCAACGTCTCCTCCGATGTGGTATTCGGCCTCGGTGGCGGTGGTTCCCACACGCTCGCGCTAACCGGTTCGGGTAACTTCAACTTCTCCAACGCAATGGGAAGTGTCGCACTTGCCACCACCAAAAGCGGTTCGGGAACCGCGGTCATGTCCAGCACCGGAACCGGCGCCATCAATGTCGCGGGCGGAGTCCTCCGGTTGGGCGGTACCACCGGCACCAATACCGCCAGTGGAGGCTTCCGCGTCGGAACGGTTTCCAGCACTGCGGCCGTCCTCGAAATCGTCGCCGGAGCGACCATCACCAACCGCGCCAACCTGTTTGTCGGGGATGCGGGAAGCGGCACGGGCGGGGGCGCGGTCTATCACAGTGGTGGCGCGCTCACCCTCACCCAAGGTGCCGGCATCGATAACCTGCGCATCGGCTCAAACAGCGGCGGCTACGGCTATTATCGAATCTCCGGCGGAACTCTCACATCCAACGAAATTGGCATCGGGGCCAGCCTCAGCGACACGACAGGAGTCATGGACGTGGCGGGCGGCACCGTCACCAGCAATGGCTGGATCGCCTTGGGGCGTGGCGGAGTGACCAGTTCGGGACTTCTCAACCTCACCGGAGGGACCGTCAACGCCTCACGCATCGAGCTGAACTGGGGGACCAATGCCGCGGCCTTGTCGGTGCTGAATGTGGCCGGCGGCGCCGTGAACGCCACCGGTTCGGGAACCGGCTTGAACCTCGCCAGCGTGAGCAGCACCGCAGGGGTTCAGGGCGTCGCCAACCTACTTTCCGGCGGCACTCTCACCGCCTCGATCGTCCAGGCGAGCCAAGCCAATCAAGTGACCGCGCTCAATTTCAACGGCGGCACCCTCAAGGCCCACACCACCAACTCCGGCGCGACTTTCCTCAACAGCGCCAACATCGACCGCGTCAACGTCTTCGCTGGCGGCGGAACCATCGACAACAGCAATTCCGGCATCACCGTCGGCAACGCCTTGGCCGCTCCTTCAGGTCATGGCGTCGAGGCTTCGTCCATTTCCGTTAGCACCGGTGGCAGCGGCTACACCGGTGCCCCGATGGTGAAACTCAGCGGTGGCAGCGGCACCGGAGCCACCGGATATGCCGTTCTCACCGGCGGGGTCGTGACCAGCATCGTCATGACCAGTCCCGGCACCGGCTACACCGCGGGTGAGACACTCACCGCGACCTTCGTCGGCGGCGGCGCAAGCGCTGCGGCCAGTTCCATCACCGGCATCACCGTGGCGACAAACACCAGCGGCGGAATGACCTTCAGCGGCAACGGGACGACCACTCTCACCGCGGCCAATTCCTACAGCGGAAATACCTTGATCAGCAGCGGGACGCTCGCCCTCGGCGGCACCGCAGGCTCCTTGGCCACCGGCAGCGCAATCACCGCCCATGGAACTTTCGCCATCAATCGAACCAATGCAGCCGTCCAAGGAACTGACTTCACTGGCTCCTCGATCGGCGGCAGTGGTGGACTTGCCGCCACTGGAACCGGCCTCCACCTGACGCTTAACACCGCGAACGCCTATCTCGGGACGACCACGATCGGGGCAGGACAAAACAATTCGGTCCTTCGGGCGGCAGCCAGCAACGCACTCGGCAGCGGTGCGATCCTATTCGACACCGGCGGGAACGCGAGCACTGCCCGCCTCGAAGTCGCCGGGGGCATTTCCCTCACGAATCCCGTCAATCTCGCGGCGCGCACCAATTCCAGCGAGGCAATCCTGAACATCAGCGGCAACAACACGCTTTCCGGGAACATCAATCTGGGGATCGGCGGCGGCAATTACACCTTCGGCTCCACCGAGGGAGCGCTCACCCTAACAGGAAATATCACCCCTCCAAGCAGTGGCGACCGGGGCGTGTTCTTTACCGGGGCAGGGCACATCGAAATGAGTGGGGACATCGTTTTCACCACGGGCAATACCCTGGCGGTCACCAAACAAGGCTCCGGCACGCTCACCCTATCCGGCAGCAACACCTACACCGGTGCCACCACCGTTTCCGCAGGCGCTCTGTTCGTGAATGGTGCGCTCGGAAATTCTTCGGTCTCCGTCACCGGCGGGACCCTTGGCGGCTCAGGTGCGATTGCCGGCACGGTTTCTGTTAGCGGGACGCTCTCGCCCGGGAACTCGATCGAGACTCTTTCCACCGGCTCCCTCACCATGGCCGCAGGTTCATCCTACCTCTTCGAAGCGGCCGACAACAGCGCCACGGGGGCGGATCTCGTGGTGGTGAATGGCACCTTGTCTCTCTCGGATGTCACCCTCGACTTCGATGCCGCCACCCTCGCCGCCTTTGCCTCCGAATCGTGGGGCATCGGCGACAAAATCACCCTGATCAGCTACACGGGCACAGGCATCACTTCGGGATTCACCGCTTACGCGGACGATGCCTCATATGCCTTCGGCTCCAATCAATGGCTGTTCAATTACAACGACAGCATCGCAGGCAATAACTTCAACCCCGAAGCGACCGGCACTTCGTTTGTGACCATGACCGTGATTCCCGAGCCGGGTGCCGCGCTGCTTGGCGGCCTTGGCATGCTTGCCTTGCTGCGCCGTCGCCGACCGTAAGCCAGCCCCGCAAGAGCAGTTGGTTGGATCGCTAGAAATTCACGACTCGGCCGTTGGACAACACCGTAAAAGCCGCCTTGAAAATGACCTCCGTTTCCGGTCTGGGCCGGGCCCGGCTCGCCGCCGGGCTCGGCTGGGCGCTTGCCTCGGCGGCCAGCGCCCAGCTGCCCGCCGGAAACTGGCAATACGCGTGGGGCGATGATTTCTCCGGCGAAACGCTCGACCTCACGAAGTGGAGCTACAACTACCCCTGGGGAACCACCCACAACCACGATGCGGTCATGAGTCCGGCCAATGCCGTGCTCGGCAGCGGAACCATGACCCTCACCGCCCAGCGCACCGGCACCGGCGCGAACTTCACCTCCGGCGCCATCCACACCGGATACAACAAACAGCGCTTCAGCAGTGGCTACATCGAGGCCCGCATCCGCCTCCCCGACACTCCCGGGTCCTGGCCCGCCTTCTGGGGCCTCAATGACGGCTGGCCGCCGGAATGCGACATCATGGAGTATCCGATCGATACCGCTGGCGGCGTGGGATACAGCCAGGAGGAATACCACACCGCCTTCCATTACAAGACCAGCAGCGGGACCAACGCGGCCGGCGCGGGAAAAGTCAATCCCGCCAGCGTCGGCGACCTCGGCGGGACCTACCACAATTTCGGCGTCCACTGGGTTGCCAACGAATCGGTCGCCTTCTACTTTAACGGTCAACTCGTCAGCTCGTTCACCAACAGCGCCGCCGTCGCGCAGATGTCCTCGATGTATCTCATCCTGAACTACGCCGTCGGCGGCTGGCCCGGCAGACCGAGCACCACCGAATGGCCGGTCGGACACAGCGACGAAACCAAAATCGACTGGGTCCGCGTCTGGCGCGCGGCCGCCGCCAAAACGAGCAACTGGACGACCACCGGCACCACTGAACTCCGGCTCTGGGACACCGCCTCCCACTGGAGCAACGGTGCCCCCAACCTCGGCGGCGTGAGCTCGAACTTCGGCACCGTCCCGGCTGCGGCGCAACGCCTCGACTGGTCCGGTGCCCGCACGTTGAGCGTGATCCACCTCGACGGCTCCACCCGCTACCGCTTCGGCTGGCCGGAAGACCGCCTGGTCCTCGGCTCCGGCAACGGCGGCTCGATCCCACCGGCGATCCACCTCGCCGCCACCTCCTCCACCGAACATGAAATCCACGGCGAGCTCGAATGGACCGGCACCCTCGACATCAACAACAACTCGGATTTCCCGCTGCTCCTCACCGGCCGGGTCCTCGGCGGCCACGGGCTGCGTTTGAATGGCCCCGGTGCCGTCAGCTTCGACCAGCGGTCCACCTACAGCGGGCCGACTTTCATCGATTCCGGCAGCCCGGGTCCCGGAGTGGCCCGCGCCCGCGGCATCACCCCGTTCGGCATCGGCGGCACCTTGACCATCGGTGAGCAGGGCAACGCCACCACCGGCCGTCTCGAACTGGAAAACCAGACGCGCATTCCCAACCCCATCATCCTCAGCGGGCGCAACAACCCCAGCGCCGGTATCCGCAACCGGGAAGGCCTCAATATCCTCGAAGGAACCATCACCGCCCAAGTCGGTGGCGGGGAATATGTGATCGAATCCGACGCCGGAAAACTCCGCCTCGCCGGTTCGCCCGCCGTCACCAGCAGCGCCACCGGCAGCAGGACAATCACTCTCCACGGCCCGGGCGAAGGGCAGATCACCGGCCCGCTGGTCAACGGCTCCGCCACCCTCAACCTGCTCAAGACCGGCTCCGGAACCTGGACGCTCGATGCCGACAACACCTACTCCGGAACGACCTCGGTCAACGGCGGCACACTTTCCGTCAAAGGATCCACCGGCAACGGCAGCACCTCCATCGGCCCCGGCGCGACGCTCACCGGCGATGGCCTGGTCCGCGGCGCCCTGCAAACCTCCGCCGGCAGCACCCTCCGCATCGGTGGCGAGGGGATGCCCGCCGCCTTCGCACCGCTTGAAAATTTCTCGTCCTACCCGCTCGGCGGCATCGGAGCCAGCCCCAACACCACCGGCGATGTCTGGACCGGCGTCTTCAACGGCACGGGCAACGCCCAGATCGTTGAAGCCAACGGCAACCGCGCCTTGCGCGTCCGCGGCATCAACAGCGGCACCGACCCATGGCGCGGAGCGGTCACCGACCTCCGCCAGCTGCCTGCCGGAAATTTCAGCCTCAGCCACGGCCGCACCGGCACCTACTTTTTCCGCGTCCGGCGCACCGGCACCGGCCCCATCGATGCCGTCTGCGGCTTCTCCGACCTGCCCACCACGGGCAACCCCGGCAGCGACACCGCTTCCCCTTGGAACGAATACGCGGTCACCCTCTCGATCTTCGGAGACTCCGACAACAGCATGCTGCGGGCCAACGCCGGAGCCAGCGGGACCACCAACCTCGCCGCCGCGCCGAATGACCAGTGGCTCAATGTTTGGGTGACTGTCAACCACTCGAACCAGAGTTACCGGGTGGCAACTTCCACCGGCTTGGATCCGGGCATCGATGCGGGGCAAAATCACGCCTTCGGCCGCCGCCAGCCAGGCACCGTCGGCACGAATCCGCTCGTCACCTTCGGCCTCCACGAAGCGCTGAACGTGCCGGTGGAAATCGACGACCTCCACTTCGCCCGCGGCAGCCAGCTGGGCAATCCACTCGCGGGCGAGGCGAACGTCGGCGCGCTGCTCACCATCGGCGGCCCCTGCACCCTGGCGGCGAACTCGGTCGCGGAGTTCGACATCGGCTCGCCCGATGCTCACGACCGCCTTCTCGTCACCGGAACCCTCAACGCCAGCGGCACCCTGCGCGTCCGCTACGACCCCAGCGCCCGCGCACCCCAGGCAGGCGACCGTTTCGACCTGATCGACTCCACCGCCGGAAACACCGCATTTTCCAACTTCGATCTGCCGCCCCTGCCGACAGGCCTCGCTTGGGACCTTTCAGGGATTTCCGAAGGCACGCTGGCCGTCAAGACCGACCCGACGAGCTACCTGGGCTGGGCGCTGGCACAAAATTTTCAAGCCGGTGAGGACAAGCCCGGGCTCGACCTCGACCATGACGGCCTTCCGAACGCCTTCGAATGGCTCCTCGGCGGAAATCCACATGCGCCCGATCCGCAGTCACTGCCCACCGGCCACCTGCGCCAACTGACAGGAACCGAGTTCCCGGGTGCGGACCCCGCGCAACGCTACCTCAGCCTGCGCGCCACCATCCGCAAAGGCATCTCCGGCATGGACCTCATCCCTCAAGCCGCCGCCGTGTTGGAACAACTCGACGCACCCGACTCGTCCAACTCCATCCACTCCCTTCTCCGCAGCGATCTGGGCGACTTTGAGGAACACGAATGGATCCACACCGTGCCGATCGATGCCGCGGCCTCCGGCTTCATGCGGCTCAAGCTAACGACTCCCCCCTGAAGCACCGCAACCGCCGACGATCGGCTATTCCTCGAGCGCCTCATCCACCTCGCCCCCGGCAAATCGAACCCGAATTTGCGATGTTGTAAATCGAACTCATCGGATTTGGCTTCTGCGGATTGCGAATCCTTCTTTAGACCCCCGTCCGGAAGTCGTCAAGATCCCTGGATCCGCCTCAACGAGTCACCCGTTCCGCCGAACCGTGGACTGCGGCAGCGATTCCACCGAGGCCGATCACGACGGCAAAGGCAGCGCCCGAAACGCGCTTTCACTGAAAGATAATCACCTCGCATCGCCAATAATCCCTCGATCAATCACCGTTCATGATCTAAGCCTCGGCGAGATGATTCCGCAAGGCAGCGCTCCCCCCATTCTGCGGCTCAATGCCCTCGAACGGTCATTTGGTAAATTCCAGGCCGTGGATGGCCTCGACCTCTCGGTGGAGCAAGGCGAAATCTATGGTTTCCTCGGCGTCAACGGCGCGGGAAAAACCACCACCATCCGCATGATCATGGGCATCATCTCGTCCAGCGGCGGAACCATCGAATTGTTCGGCGAGAAAACCCGCCGCACCACCATCAAACAGAAACAGCGCATCGGCTACGTCTCGCAGGAACAGGTTTTCTATCCGTGGATGACTGCGGAGATGCTCGGGAAATTCGTCGGCGGACTCTATCCGACCTGGGATGCCGCGGAATTTAAGCGGCTCCTAACCGTTCTTGAGGTTCCATCCGGTCGCAAGGTCTCCGGCCTGTCCGGCGGCATGCGGGTGAAACTCGCGTTGGCGCTGGCGATCGCGCCGCGCCCCTCGCTGCTGATCCTGGATGAACCGACCGCCGGCCTCGATCCGGTCGCGCGGCGCGAGTTCCTGGAAATCATCCGCCACCAGGCGCGCGAATACGGGCGCACCACCTTTTTCTCCAGCCACTTGCTCGACGAGGTTGAGCGCACTGCGGACCGCGTGGGCATCATCCATCAGGGGAAAATGCGCTTCGAAGGAAAACTCACGCTTTTGCAGGAACGGGTGCGGCGGATTCATCTCCCGCCCGGCGCCGGGCTCCCCGCCGGCTTCACCGAGTGGCGCGAAGTGGAGGCGGACGCCGCCATGGAAGGCCGCTTGCTGATCGTCGATGCGGACCCCGAAGACTGGGGCCTGGCGGGCATCCAGGGTGATGCGATTTCGTTAGATGATATCTTCATTTCCTGCGTCGGAATCGCCAGCACCCGCATCTGATGACGGCCACCCTACTGCTCAAGGAATGGCGCCAGCACCGCTGGCCGCTGCTCATCCTTGCGCTGCTGTCATGGGCCATCGCCGCCTTGCAGGCGTTTGGAAGCCTGCACGTCGGCACCAGCGGCGGGGTGTTCGAGGAGCTGTCCACGAATTTCACCTACCTGCTGCCGATCACCGGCTGGATGTTGAGCCACTTCCTGATCGCGACGGAGTTTCGTCACAAATCGCAGTTGTTCCTCGAGGGCCTGCCGCTGCCGCGCTGGCGGATGATCGCCGTGAAATGCGCGATCGCACTCGGCTTCTCGGCGATGATGGCGGTCGGCTCGATCCTCATCGGTTGGTGGATCGGTGGACCATCCACCGCGATGACCCCGCGCTTTTTCGGCATCCTGGCGCTGTCCGCCACCGCATGGTCGGCGCTGGTATGCAGTTTCTTTTTTCTAACTGCGTTTCTCGGCCGCTACCGGGTGGCCGTGCATCTTTTCCTGCTGATCCTCCTGATGTTTCTGATCGGCGCGTCCGCGGTGCCGGTGGGCGATTTCCCGCCCTTCGCCTTGCTCGCCCGTCTCGGATCCGAGCGGGACGTGTGGCCGGTGGCGAACCTGTTATGGACGGCTTTGTTAGTGACGATCTTCATCGCCCTCAGTTTTCTGCTAGGCTTGATCCGGGAAGGCAGCGTGGCCTCGATGATGGGCGAGAAGATGTCCTATCGTGAGAAAATCTTCTTCGGAGCCGTCGTGGTCGGCCTGCTGATGCTGGTGTCCAGCCAGGTGCAACCCGAGGGCGAGCCGTTTGATTTGCCAGGTGCGCTTTCCGAGGAAACCCATGACATCAAGCTGTTCATTTCACCGGAAGACCCGACCCGCGTGATGGACGTTGACGCGCTGATGGCCATGCAACTGGCGAAGATCCTCGCCCGCCACCGCGATTGGATGGGGATCGACCGCTCGGAATTTCCCGCGGTCTATCTGGTCGAACGCAGCGATTTGAAAGCGGCCGAAATCAAGGCGGAGACCATCGATGACGAACCGGTCGTGCTGTTGTTCGCCAACTATCGGGCGGAGGGATTTTCGACGGAGCAACTTGCGGCCGAAGCCATGATCGAGGCGCTGGAAAAACGGACCTACGGGCGGATCACCAAAGAAGACCGCGCATGGATCGCCGATGGCGTGAAATGTTTCTGGCAGTATGAGAATGCGCCGCCGGAGCTGCTCCGTGAAAAGGAACAACAAGCCGCCGCCGCCGTGATCCAACACGGTTTTGATCTCGCGAAGCTGAAGCGTTGGGGAAACTATGCGGAAACCGCAGGCGAGGAAAATTCCGAGCTTATCGCTTGGATGGGCATGCGCCGGATCGCGGAAAAACAGGGCGTCGAGGTGTTGCAAAACATGGCGCGCGGCACCATCGGGCGTGCGGTGAAAGGCGAGGATGCCCGGGCGGCGATCCACGACCTTTTCCACCCGATCACGCGATCGTTTGAGGAAACGACGGGCCACCGTTTGCCCGACTTCGTGCGCGAATGGAAGGCCTACATCCTGGCCCGCCAGGGCAAACCGGAAGAAACCACCACCACCCAATGAGCGGCAGATTCACAACCCTGCTTTGGAAGGAATGGATGGGGCTGCGGCCTTTCGCCATCCTGATCGTCGCCTTGTGCATCATGAGCGAGTGTTATGAGAGCGCCAGTTCGTTCTCCGACATGCGGCCGATCTGGGACTCGGAACTGATCGGTTGGAACAGCGGCATCGGACTGCTGATCTTCAGTGTGATCATCTCGCTGGGAATCCTCGTGCGCGAGCAGGACGACGGCACTTTGCTCTATCTCGACGGTTTGCCACTCTCGCGCCACACGGTCTATCTGGCCAAATGGACCGCGGCCACCGCCTTGACCGCCGCATCCGGTTACCTCGATCTGGCGATCGCCAGCGGCTATGAATTCCTGTCGCGAACCAGCATCTCTCCGCCATTCCCATGGCGTTCGATGGCGGTTCTCGTCGGCCTGATGGCCTGTCAGGCGGCGTTTCTGGTTTCACTGATGTTTTTCCTGTCGATCTTCCGCCGCTGGGCGCTGCTTCTGCTAGGAGGCCTGCTGTTCCTGGTCTATCAGTTGAAGTCGCTCCAGTTTCCCTACGCGGTTTTCCTCGACCCGCTGGAGCTGGTCCAGAAGCCCGCGAAGATGCCGGACTTGTGGATGGTCCCCTGGAGCCACCTCGGCGCGTTGTTTGTCATGAGCGCGGCTTTCTATCTGATGGGACTGCTGTGCTTTTCCATCCGCCCCGGCAGCTTCTCGGCCATCCGCCGCGGCCGCGGGGCGGCGCTGCTGCGTTTCGCCTCGATGATTCTGCTGCCCCTGGCCGCCGTCGGCATGCTCGGCGCGCTGGTCATGCTCATGGCCCGGAGCGCGGACGATGACCCGACACCCGCCGTCCTGAAACAACACCGGCCGCCGCCCAGCGGAGGAAATGAAATCCTCCAAACCCAATCCGCGCATTTCGAATTCATCCACCGCAAGCGCGACACCAGGAAAGTGAACAAACTGATGCCTCTGGCAGACGAGCTTTTCCTCAAGGTTGCGGATTTCTTGGAAACCCCGGACGGGATGCGCGCGGCGAGAATCGTGGTGGACACCACCAGCAACCTGAGTCGGCACACGGCCGGGCAGGCGCATTGGAAAAAAATCCGGATGGGCCTCAATCGGGATGAGGGACGGCTCACGACTTCGGCCGTTCTCGGGCATGAACTGACGCACGTGCTGATCGACCAGGTCACCGACGACCGCTTGAAGGATGAGTTCGGCGCGACCCGTTGGTTTCACGAAGGGCTGGCAAGTTATGTCGAATACCGGTTTTTCCAGAACGAGGAAGCGAAGCAACAATCCGAGCGCGGCCTCGCGCTGGCCGCTTCGTGGGGTGAGGTGGATTTCGCGGAACTGGTCGATAACGACGAACTCTCAAAACTTCGCGATGCCAACCTTGTCTATCCGGCGGGGATGTTTTGGATGATGGCGGCGGTCGATGTTTACGGGGATGATGCGCCGGCGAAACTGCTGCGGGCGATTGCCCGTCCGGACGCCCCCCGGAAGCTCGAAGGCTTGGCGCTTTGGCGGGACACCTGCCTGGCGGCGGGTTTCGATCTGGAGCGCATCCGCTCGCGGTTCCGGGTCACGCTAACGGAAATTCAGGAGAAGCACCGGGCCATGTGTGCCCG
>JBIPND010000337.1:0-4555 GCA_044374015.1 Luteolibacter sp.
TCCTCCAGCGTGCACCTGAATACCGAGCTTGCCATCGAGTGGAATTGCAGGGTCGGTTTCTGTGAAATCGACCGCTGGCTGGCCGTTGATCCATGAGCGGATCTGGCGGCCTTCACAGACGATCCGGTAATCATTCCATTCCCAATCCTTCACCACCTTCGCCAAGGCTGCTGAGTCCACCGAGCCGGTGAGCTTCTTGTCCCGACGATGCTCATCGTAAAGATCCCCCCAGTAGCCGATCCCCGCATCGACCTGATAGCCAGACATGTGTGGCTTGCCTGCGTCGCGCGCGCTGCGCACCTGCATGCCGGAATTCATGAAGCCCGCGCCCTTCACCAGGCGGATCTTGAAGGTGAGCTCGAAGTTCTGGAATTCACGGGCTGAACTGAGAAAGAGATTCGTCGGGACCTTCTGCTCCAGCGAGCCGCCGACGATCATCCCTTCCTTCACCTGCCACCACTTCTCCTCTCCGGCGGGCATTTCCCAGCCAGCGAGGGATTTTCCATCGAACAGGGGAATCGGTGCCGCATCCGCCAGTGGCAGCGCGGTTAGCAAAATAAGAAGCCACTTCATAAAATCAGTTTTCAAAATCGAACACTGTGACGCGCGCCAATCGTGGCACGACGATGTCCTTCACTCGCTCGTGCTCAGGATGGGGCAGATAGGCGTCGCGACTCGCGGCGGTGTCGAAGGACATGATGAAGCCGTGGGTGAATCCGTCGTTGAGGCCTTCCGGGCTGTCGTAAGGACCGTGCTCGACCGAGAGCAGGCCGGGAATTTTACCGACCATCGCGGACATTTCCGCGAAGCATTCGTCGATTTGTTCCGGTGTGATCTCCGGGTGGAATTGGAACATGCCGTAGTGTCTTATCATGGATGTGTGGTGTTAAATTCTAGCAACTTTCATCAGTCCGAGCAGTTTTTCCGCGCAGGCTTTGGCGAAGGCCGGGCTGTTGATCTCCTCGTTGAAATCCTCGACCGGGACCTTCGCGTGGGTGTGGATCGCCTCGAAAAGCGCTTCATCCGCTGCGGGATCATGGAACGGCTGGCCGGCGGCGCTGATGATGCTGATCGCTTTTTGGGGAATCAAGATGGCGGCGGGAGCGGGGTAACGATTGACCTTCTCCGCGAGAATACGGCCCAGGGCGGCGGATTCTTCCGGCGTGGTCCGCATCAGCGTGACCTGCGGGTTGTGGATGTAGAAATTCCGGCCCGCGAATTTTGCGGGGACCGAGTCGCGTTCGCCGAAGTTCACCATGTCGAGGCAGCCCGGCGCGATGACGGCGGGGATCCCGGCCTTGCCGGCGGCGTCCATCCGTTCGGGGCCGGCGTTGAGGACTCCGCCGACGAGTTCGTCCGCCCATTCGGTGGTGGTTAGATCGAGGATGCCGGCGACGAGGCCGCTTTCGATCAACGCTTCCATGGATTTCCCTCCCGCCCCGGTGGCGGCGAAGACGAGGACTTCGTAGCCCGCTTCCTCAATGATGCGCTTCGCCTCGGTGACGCAGGCGGTGGTGTTGCCGAACATGCTGGCGACGACTAACGGCCGTGCCTCGTCGATTTGGATTTCCGCTTCCACCATCCCGCAAATCGCCCCGGCGGCGCGGGAGAAGATGATGCGCGACAGGCGGTTCAGTCCGGCGATGTCGGCGATGCTCGGCATCATGACGATGTCCTTAGTGCCCAGATAGTGCGCAGTGTTTCCAGAGGCCAGCGTGGAAACCATGAGTTTTGGGAAAACCAGCGGCAGGGCGCGCATCGCCGCAGTGGCAATCGCCGTGCCGCCGCCGCCACCCAGGGAAATGACGCCGTCGATCTCGTGCGCGGTTGCGAGTTTCGACAGAAACACCGGTGCGGCCTGGCTCATCGCCACCACGCATTCGCCACGATCCTTGCGTGTTAGAATTTCCGCGAGATCAATTCCGGCGAACGAGGCGACCTGCTCGCGGGTGAAGTTCGGGACCACGGTTGGCGGGCCGCCGGTGCCGACGTCGATGAGCAGGACCTGGTGGCCGCGGGCGCGGATGAGCCCGGCAACGAAGGCGTGTTCCTCGCCCTTTGAGTCGAGTGTTCCGAGAACGGCGATGGTGGCCATGGTGTTAGTTCTTCCGTTTGACGGAAATGGATTTGAACTGGCGGGTGATGTTGGTGAGTGACTCTTCCACGCCCATGCGTTCGAGGCTCGACGCGCCGACGAAGCCGACGCAATCGGTGGCCTGGATCACGCGGTCCGCGTCTTCCGGGGTGTTGATCGGGCCGCCGTGGCAGAGGTAGAAAATGTCATCGCGGACGGTTTTGGCGGCGTCGATGATGTCCTGGGTGCGTTTGATCGTTTCCTCCCAGCTCACCACCGCGTTAGTCACGCCGATCGAGCCGCCGACGGTGGTGCCGACGTGGGCGATGATCGCGTCCGCGCCGGATTTCGCCATTTCCACGGCCTCCTCCGGAGTGCCGACATAGACGATGGAAAACAGGTCCATCCTGCGGGCGAGGGCGATCATTTCGAACTCCTTCTTCACGCTCATGCCAGTTTCCTCAAGCACGCTGCGGAAGTGGCCGTCCACGATCGTGTGGGTGGGGAAATTATTCACGCCGGAGAAGCCCATGTCTTTTACCTGGCCGAGCCAATGCCACATCCGGCGGCGCGGGTCGGTGGCGTGGACGCCGCAGATGACCGGAATTTCCTCGACGATCGGGAGCACCTCGTATTCGCCAAGTTCCATGGCGATGGCGTTGGCGTCGCCGTAGGCCATCAAGCCGGCGGTCGAGCCGTGGCCCATCATGCGGAAGCGGCCGGAGTTATAAATGATGATGAGGTCGGCGCCGCCCTTCTCGATGAATTTCGCGCTGATTCCCGAGCCCGCGCCGGCGGCGATGATCGCCTGGCCTTTCGAGAGCGTGTCGTTGAAACGCTCGATGACTTCGGTGCGGGTGTAGGGGTTTCCTTTTCCAGTCCATGGGTTCGGCATGGCTTGTGATTACGCCGGGGCTGGGCGGCGTCAATCGCTGAAGCCCGAACGCGGTCCACTTTCGGCTATCCGGATTCCACATCGTGATTCAGCATCGCGCCGCCATCCATGAAAGAGTCCGGACCCGCAAGTCAGCCACAGGATATCGAGATCCTCGGGAAATCGACGCGCTATCAGGTGGTGCGGGCCGATGTTTCCGACCTGCGTGGCTGGATGCAGGATGGTCCGGTTTGTCCGCTGCTCGGGCAGCATCATATCTCCCATTGCGGGATCATGAAGGCGGTGCCGCCGTTTGAAATCGTACGGGCGGACCAGAGCGGGACTTTCATGCTGGCGTGTTTGGAGGGTGAGGGAGTGGTCCTCGCCGACGGCCAATGGAAGCGCATCCGCGCCGGGCAGGCGTGTCTCCTGCCGCCGTTTGTGATGAACGCGCTGAAGTGTTTGCCGGGGGAAAAGTGGAGTTTCGCTTGGGTGCGATATCGCGAATCGCGTGAATCCCGGCCGATCCTTTCCTCGCTTTCTCCGGTCACCGGTTCCTTCGACACTGCCCCGCTCAAGGCGGCGATCGAAGGGCTTCACGCGGAAAGCGATTCAACTAACGGAGCATCGGCACTGCATCACTGGAGCGAGTTGGTGCATCACTATGTCGTGCGTTTTGCCCAGCCCCATTCGTCCGACGAGCGGTTGTGGCGGCTGTGCCGGAAGGAAATTGGCCGGAGCCCGATGCGGCACCTGACGCACCTGCGGCTTCAGCGGGCGCGGCATTTGCTGTCGGTCACCGACGACAAGGTCGAAGTGATCGCGAGGTCGGTTGGATTCGAGAGCGCGTTCACGTTTTCCAACACCTTCTACAAATGGATCGGCTGGCGGCCGTCGGAGTTCCGGCGCTAGCAGCCGCGCAGCGACGCCCAGGGCTCCTCGCCGCTGACATCGACGAGAAACGGCCCAGTGGCGGCTCCCGGCGAGAGGATGGCGAGGATCATGGCGTCCTTGCCGCTGAGGTTGAAAGTGGCGTGGACGACGCCGGGCGGCATGTGCGCGACTTCGCCGACCTTGAGGATTTGCTTTTCCGCGCCGACCCATTGCTCGACCTCGCCCTCGATGACGTAGATCGCCTCTTCCAACTCCGGATGGTGATGGAAATCATGGCCCTCGCCGGCGGGCAGGACGGCGCGGCAGATTTGCAGGTCCTTGGCGTTGGTGATCTCCGGACGGCACATCCAGTAGTTCGTGCGGCCCTTGAAGTCTTCCTTCATGGCCTCGGCTTCGGTGATGAATGGGGGTTTGTTCATGATTTCGATCGGGTGACAATTTCGGCGAGCAGCGGACTGGTTTGCTAGAAATAGGCGCTCAGGACGTATTGGAGCAGCATCCGCTGGGTGGTGAAATACGCGCCGTTAAGGGCGATGGCGTGGCGCATGACGTCGAGAAAGCGGTCGCGCTCATTATAGTAAAGCGGAATCACGACATGCTCGATTTTCTCATACAGCGACGCGGCGTCGAGCGGCGTGGTTTGTGCGGGATCGGCCGAGCGCGACAAGCTGCCGATGGCCCAGCCGGTGGTGCCCTCGATGCAGCCCTCGATC
>JBIPND010000338.1:0-4544 GCA_044374015.1 Luteolibacter sp.
AAGGAAGGCGCTTTCGACGGCGCGGTGCGCGGCTTCAAAAATTGCCACGACGTCGGCCAGAAAACCGGCCTGCGGCTCACGCTCACCCGCCACAACGTCGAGAATATCGAACGGATCCTCGACTTCATCGAGGATCATGAAATCCAGCGGGTTTGTTTCTATCACCTCGTGCCCGCCGGCCGTGGCAGCGGCCTGCAGGTCCTCGACGGGGACGCTGCCCGGGGGGCCATCGATACTTTGATCTCGCGGGTGGAAACCTGGCACCGCCAGGGCGTCGAACGGGAGGTTCTAACCGTCACCCAGCCCGCCGACGGAGCCTACCTGCTGGTGCGCATGGAAAACGAATCCCACCCGAATCTGGCCGAGGCGCGGCGGCTGCTTTCATGGAACGGCGGCGGGGCTAACAGCTCGGGCCGCGGCATTGCCAACATCGACACCCTCGGCAACGTCCACCCCGACCAGTTCTGGCAGGACGTGGAGCTCGGCAACGTCAAACAAACGCCGTTTTCCCAAATCTGGGAGGGCGGACACGGGCCGTCGGCACAGATGCTCGAGTCGATCCGGTCGATCGGCCTGCTCAGCCAGCAGGAGCGCCAGATGCGGATGAGCGGCCCCTGCGCCGATTGCAAGTGGTTCCCGATTTGCGGTGGCGGCTTCAGAACCCGTGCGGCATTTTGCAATGGCGGCGATCTTTGGGGCTCCGATCCCGGCTGCTATCTGCGCGACGAGGAGCGGCATGAATCCGCTGCATTGGCCACCTAGCAGTAAATATCCTTCTTTGTTTGCCAAACACGGATCGATTCGGTAATTTTCCCGATAGCAGATTTTAGCCCGTTTTCCCATGAATACTAACACGCTGATCCTATCCATCCCGTTATTTGGTGTCGCAGGTTTGATTTACACCTTCTGGAAATCCGCGTGGGTCGCGCGGCAGGATCCGGGGACGCCGCGAATGCAGCGCATCGCCGCCGCGATTCAGGAAGGGGCGATGGCATTCCTGAAGGCGGAATACAAGGTGTTGGGGATCTTCGTCGTTTCGGTGGCGATCCTTCTGGCCATCGCCGGCATGAACAGCGCGAATTCGCACCCGATGGTGGCGTTGTCGTTTATCATCGGCGCGGGTTGCTCCTCGCTGGCGGGCTTCATCGGCATGAAAGTGGCGACCAAGGCGAACGTGCGGACCACCAACGCCGCGCGCGAAAGCCTGGGAAAAGCGCTGGAAATCGCCTTTGCCGGCGGTTCGGTGATGGGCATGGGGGTGGTCGGCCTCGGGGTGTTAGGCCTGGGAATCCTGTTTGCGGTTTTCTCCAAGGTAATCGGCACCGAGACCCAGCAGCACGTCGCGCAGGTGATGACGATCATCACCGGATTTTCTTTCGGCGCATCCTCCATCGCGCTTTTCGCGCGGGTGGGCGGCGGGATCTACACCAAGGCGGCGGACGTCGGCGCCGACCTGGTCGGCAAGGTGGAAGCGGGCATCCCGGAAGACCACCCGCTCAATCCGGCCACCATTGCGGACAACGTCGGCGACAACGTTGGCGACGTCGCCGGGATGGGAGCGGACCTTTTCGAATCCTACGTCGGGGCGATCATCGGCACCATGGTGCTCGGCGCGGTGTTTATCGGCATCCCGGAATTCGCCGGGAATTTCGATGGCCTGGGGGCGGTGCTGCTGCCGTTGGTCCTGGCCGGGTTCGGTATTCTAACATCCATCGCCGGGACGTTTTTTGTCAAGGTGAGGGAAGGGGGCAATCCGCAAACCGCGCTCAACGTCGGGGAGTTCGGTTCGTCCATCGTGATGCTGTTGATCACTTGGTTTGTGATTCAATGGATGCTGCCCGTCACCTGGACGCATGAAGGCACCGTCTATACCGCGAATGGTGCGTTCGTCGCCATCATGTTCGGCCTGTTCGCCGGCTTGGCGATCGGGAAAATCACCGAACACTACACCGGCACCGGAACCGGCCCGGTTCGAGGCATCGTCGAACAATCGCTAACAGGCTCCGCCACCAACATCATCGCCGGCCTCGGAGTGGGCATGGTTTCTACCGCGCTGCCGACCTTGGTCTTGGCGACCGCGATCATCGGCGCCCACCATTATGCAGGGCTTTACGGCATCGCGATCGCGGCCGTTGGAATGCTTTCCAACACCGGCATCCAACTCGCCGTCGATGCTTACGGTCCGATCTCCGACAACGCCGGCGGCATCGCGGAAATGAGCGATCTGCCCAAGGAAGTCCGCCAACGCACTGACAAACTCGATGCGGTTGGAAACACCACTGCGGCGATCGGCAAGGGCTTTGCCATCGGTTCCGCCGCGCTCACCGCGCTCGCTTTGTTCGCCGCGTTTCAAGAATCCTACAAGGTGACTCACGGCAATGTTCCGTTAGTGATCGAGATCACCAACCCGAAGGTGATGGCCTCGCTGTTCATCGGCGGCATGCTGCCGTTCCTGTTTTCCGCGATGTCGATGGGGGCGGTCGGGCGCGCGGCAATGGCGATGATCGAGGAAGTCCGGCGACAATTCGCCGAGATCCCGGAATTGAAAAACGCACTGGCGGCCATGCGCCGCAACGAAGGCCGGGAGATGGCCGACTGGAGCGCCGAGGATCATGCGATCTTCGACGCGGCGGAAGGCAAGGCCGAGTATGGCAAATGCGTTTCCATCTCCACCCAGTCCGCGATCAAACAAATGGTCAAACCCGGCCTGCTCGCCGTGTCGGCCCCGGTGGTGGTCGGTTTCCTGGGAGGCGGTGCGATGTTGGGCGGGCTGTTGGCCGGGGTGACGGTGACCGGGGTGTTGATGGCGCTGTTCCAATCGAACTCCGGCGGGGCGTGGGACAACGCCAAGAAGATGTTTGAAGAAGGCGTCGAAATCAAAGGCGTGGTTTACAAAAAGGGCTCGGATCCGCACAAGGCGGCGGTGGTCGGCGACACCGTGGGGGACCCGTTCAAAGATACCTCCGGCCCGTCGCTCAACATCCTGCTGAAATTGATGTCGGTCGTGGCCCTTGTCATCGCCGGAATCATCCCTTAAACGGGTTGATGGCAAACGCCTTTGATCGCTTGGGACTCGAGCCCGCTCTGGTTCTAACCGATGATTCGCTGCGCGAGGCATTCCGCGCGGCGGGCAAACAGGTCCACCCGGACGCGGGCGGCGGGGAAGGGGAGTTCACCGCGCTCAACGAGGCGTTCGCAATTCTATCAAGTCCGTCGCAGCGGCTGCGGCATTGGCTGGAGTGCCGCGGGCTGACGGTGGAAACGCGCGGCACCATCGACACGGCGCTGATGGATTTGTTCTCCGAAGTCGGCGCGGTGACGCAGCGGGCGGAGGCGCTGATCCGCAAGCGCGACGAAGCGAAATCCGCGCTGGGGCGGGCGCTGTTGGAGGGCGAGACGCAGAGCTGCCGCGAGGCGCTGGAGGCGGCGATCGCCAAAGTCGAGGCATGGATTTTCCGCGAGTGCGAAATTTTTCCAAGTCTGGAAACCTCGGAGGATCCCGATCTTGCGACCGCCGCCACAATTGCCAGGAACCTGGTCTTTCTGGAAAAATGGCGGGCCGGGCTGCGTGCCGGGTTCTCGCGCTTGATTTGAAAGGGCGTCGGCAGAATGGAGCGCGGAACTTCAGTCCGCCCGTCAAGAATGGCAGAAGCCGGGATTGATGAAGATCTGGGCACCACGAATCAGGCGAAGGCGGATTGTCCCGTGGAATTTGACTTCAACCTGAATCGATCCCATCGAAGAAGCCGTGGCAAACGGTTTCATCGTCTAGATGACCCGAGGTGATGGAGGCCGCGCTCTCGAATTCACACAAGATGGAATAACATGTTCATCCGGGTAATCTGACCCCATTCATTCATTTTTTCGTTTTTTCTAAACCCAGTCCGCAGGATCCACATTTACCAAGGTGAAAGATGGGTGACTTGATCTCGTGCTTATGTTAGGTTGGTTCGGCTTGCCGAACTGGAAAATCCCAGAATTTTTGAATCGATCATCGTGTGAAATTGACCCGTCTCGCTTGTTCTGGCCACTGAGAAACCGTAGCAGAAACCTCAAAAATCCATTCCCTGCAACCCGCCAAAATATCCATGAAATCCAGGAATTTTTCCCACCTCATGAGTCCATTATTTACCCATCATGCCAATCGCAAAACGATCGGGAGCGTGGTGGTTCCGGCAGGCGCCCTCGCCATGCTGATCACCCAGCCAATCGCCCTCGGCGGCAATACGTGGACCGGCGGCGGCGGATCGACCAACTGGAGCGAGAACAACAACTGGGGCGGTGGTGCGCCGGGATACGGCACGCTGACTTTCACCACCGGCGGCACCCAAGGCACAACGAGCGTGAACAACAGCATCACCGCGCAGAACCAGCTGCTGTGGACCGGCAGCAGTGCGTGGACTCTGAACAACAGCGGCGGAACCCTCCTGAGCCTTTACGACAATGGTGGAGTGCAGGCAAAAATCGAAAACCAGAGCAGCGGGCTGGTGACGATCAATGCGCCGATCACCTTTGCGGCCACGGCTGGTGCGGCTTATGGGGAG
>JBIPND010000339.1:0-4543 GCA_044374015.1 Luteolibacter sp.
AGAAAGTCATCGACCAGGTCCGGGCTCATAAAATTCCTGTGATCTATTCCGAAAGCACCGTCAGTGACAAACCCGCGCGCCAGGTCGCCAAGGAAACCGGCGCGCACTACGGCGGCGTGCTTTACGTCGATTCACTAACCGACGAAGACGGACCGGCCCCCACCTTTTTGAAATTGCTCGAAGCCAACGCCGAAACCCTGGTGAAGGGTTTTACCCAAGCAAAATGACCCCGCTCACGCTCGATGTGGAATCCGTCTCGGTGGCCTATCCGAATGGCCACCGCGCGCTCAACGGCGCGACGTTCCATCTATCAGGCGGCACGATCTGCGCGCTGGTCGGCATCAACGGCAGCGGCAAGTCCACGCTGTTCAAGAGCATCATGGGTTTTGTCCAGCCCCTCGAAGGCACGGTTAGAATCAACGGCCTGACCGTGCGCGAGGTGCTCAAGCAGAATCTCGTCGCGTATGTGCCGCAGGCCGAGGAAGTCGATTGGCAGTTTCCCGTCAGCGTCCGCGAGGTGGCGATGATGGGCCGCTACGGCGCGATGAATTTCCTGCGCATCCCGCGCGCCGCGGACAAGGCCGCGGTCGAAGAAAGCCTGCGCCGCGTCTCGATGTGGGAGTTCCGGGACCGGCAGATCGGCGAGCTCAGCGGCGGCCAGAAAAAACGCGTTTTCCTCGCCCGCGCGCTCGCCCAAGGCGGACGCGTGATCATGCTCGACGAACCGTTCACCGGCGTGGACGTGAACACCGAGGAGGCGATCATCGATCTGCTGCGCGAGCTGCGCGACGCCGGCTGCATCATTCTCGTTTCCACCCACAACCTCGGCAGCGTGCCCGAATTTTGCGACCAAGTGGTGCTCATCAACCGCACGGTGCTTGCCTACGGTGCGACCGCCGAGGTCTTCACCGAACAAAATCTGGCACTCGCCTTCGGCGGCGTGCTGCGCCAGTTCCAGTTCGATCAATCGACCATCCAGGACCACGATGGCCGGGCCGTGCGCGTGCTCACGGACGACGAGCGTCCGCTGGTTTTCGGCAAGGACGGCCACCTCGAATACAAGGACCGCCATGGCCGCGAGGACATCGTCAAACAGCGCGAGGAAAACGAGTGATGCTGGAATACCTCACCACGCCCCTGCAATACGATTACATGCTGCGCGCCATCTGGGTGAGCGCCCTGATCGGCGGGACCTGCGGATTTCTATCATCCTTTATCACGCTCAAAGGCTGGTCGCTGATGGGCGACGCGCTTTCCCACGCGGTCGTGCCGGGCGTGGCCATCGCCTACATGGCCGGGCTGCCCTTCGCGCTGGGCGCGTTCATCGCGGGTCTGTTAGCCGCGGGGGCGATGGCGGTGATCAAAAGCCAAAGCCGGATCCGCGAGGATGCGACCATCGGCATCGTCTTCACCACCTTCTTCGCACTCGGCCTGCTGTTGATCTCGATCTCCCCGGCGCGCGTGGATTTGAAAACCATCATCTTCGGAAATATCCTCGGCATCTCCGATGCGGACATCCTGCAGGTCATCATCATCAGCGTGGTGACGGTGATCGTGTTGCTACTGAAATGGAAAGACCTGATGCTTTTCTGCTTCGATCCCAACCAGGCGCGCACGCTCGGGCTGCCGGTGCGGCTGCTGCATCTCACGCTGCTCATTCTGTTATCCGCCACCGCCGTCGCCGCGCTGCAGGCCGTCGGCGCGATCCTGGTGGTGGCGATGCTCATCACCCCCGGCGCGACCGCCTATCTTCTAACCGACCGCTTCGCCACCATGCTCTGGCTGGCCCCGCTGATGGGCGCGGTCACCTCGCTGACAGGTGCCTACGCCAGTTTTTTCCTCGATGGCGCGACCGGCGGCTGCATCGTCACCCTGCAAACGATCGTGTTCCTCATCGCTTTCGTTTTCGCGCCGAAACACGGCATCCTTGCCTCGCAGCGCCGGGCCAAAGAAACCATTCCCTCCGCATGAGCCCGTTGTTCGAACCGTTGCAATACGCCTTCATGGTCGACGCGCTGCTGATCGGCGGCGTGATCGCGGCGATGTGCGCGCTGCTTTCGTGTTTTCTCATTCTCAAAGGCTGGGCGCTGATGGGCGACGCGATTTCCCACGCGGTGCTGCCCGGGATCGTGCTGTCCTACATCGCCGGGCTGCCGCTGGCGCTCGGGGCCTTTGCGTCCGGATTGTTCTGCGCGGTGGGCACCGGTTTCATCAAACAGAACAGCCGGATCAAGGAGGACACGGTGATGGGCGTGGTTTTCACCGGCTTGTTTGCCTTCGGCCTGGTGTTGTTCAGCCAGATCGAATCGGACCTGCATCTCGACCACATTCTGTTTGGAAACATCCTCGGCATCACCCGCGGCCAGCGGATCGAAACGTTTTTGTTAGGCGGCGGGATCATGGGCATCATCCTGCTGTTGCGGCGGGATTTGCTGCTCATTTGCTTCGATCCCGGCCAGGCGCGGGTGCTCGGGCTGAGCGCGCGTTTTCTCAATTACCTACTGCTCTGCCTGCTCTCGCTCGCCATCGTGGTGGCGCTCAAAGCCGTCGGCATCATCCTGGTCATCGCGATGCTGGTGACGCCCGGCAGCATCGCTTACCTGTGGACCGACCGCTTCGACCGGATGCTGATCATCTCCGTCGGCTCGGCGGTGGTTTCCACCACCCTCGGCATCTTTGTTAGCTATCACATCGATGGTTCGACCGGGGCCTGCATCGTGCTTACCCAGGCGTTGGGCTTCGTGGGATCGCTGCTTTTCGCGCCGAAACACGGGATCTTCGGCTCGGCCCGCAGGCAGGCCGCACCGACTACATGACCACTTCGGTGCCGACGCCGCCGTCGGTGAAAATCTCCAACAGCAGCGCGTGGGGCAGCCGCCCATCGACGAAGTGCACCTTGCGGACGCCGGCGTTCAACGCATCCACCGCGCTGCGGATCTTCGGGATCATGCCGCCGGAAATGGTGCCGTCGGCGATCAGCGCGTCCGCCCCGGCGCGGGTGATGGACTTGATCAAAGTGGACGGATCCTTCGGATCGGATAGCAGCCCGGGCACATCCGATAGATAAACCAACTTGGCCACGCGCAGCTCCTTGGCGAGCGCTGCGGCGGCGAGGTCCGCATTGATGTTGAGCGGCCGGCCGGTGGCGAGCTCGGCGGCGAGCGGGGAAATCACCGGGACGATTCCGGCGTTGTGCGCAGCGTCCATGTGCGCGAGCTGGCAGCCAACGACTTCGCCGACGCGGCCGATGTCAACGCGCTTGCCATCGGCATCGGTGCCTTTGATTTTCTCGCCGAGGAAAACATCGTTGCCGGGAATGCCGACCGCCTTGCCGCCGAAGTCGCGGATCATGCGGACGAGGCCGGGATTGATTTCTTCGGATAGAACCCGGGCGACGATTTCAATCGCCTCGTCGGTGGTGACGCGGAAACCGCCGACAAACCTCGCCTCTAACCCGGCCGCTTCCATCGCGGCGGAAATCGCCTTGCCGCCGCCGTGCACGACGATCGGATTGATGCCGGCGACTTCGAGGAAAACGATATCGCGCATCACTTTGGCGACGAGCTCGGGATCCTCCATCGCGGACCCGCCCATTTTGATGAGGAAGGTTTTACCGCGGAACGCCTGCAGGTAGGGCAGCGCTTCGATCAGGGAATTGGCTTTTTCGATGGGGTCCATGGGATGGCGGGAGTTTTCGTGGCGAAGCAGAAAGATTCAAGTTTCTTGAGTTGCGTCAACGCTGCACCTTGTCGAGTGCGGCATCGAATTGCTCCCGGCTTAGTCCAAGCTTTTGCCAACCCGAGGCGGGGATCGTGTAGGTTTTGATCCAGTAAGCATACTGCCCTTGGTCGTTGGTGATCGCTTGGAGCCGCGCTTCCGGAGTGGAGATTTGCGAGAGAAAGTTGATGGTCTGCTCGGTTTGCCCAACCGTCCCGGAGTTGCGCCTCGCTGCCGCCGCCAAGACGGTATCGCGAAGTCCCACGTCCGGAATGCTGGCGGCGATTCCCATGGCGTCCTGATCGTCGGTGTTCTGGAAAATTGCGGCGCGCTGCTTTTTCGTGGCCTGGGCAATAATCCCCGCCGCCCATTCATGATAGGCACCGGGGCCGCTGTTGCTAGAGACCGCCTTTGCGATGTCAGCCCAATCTTGGAATACCACGTCACGCCCGTTTTCAGCCATCGAGAGGAACCACTCCGTCGCCGCCTGTGGATCCGCTTTCGCCCAGCCATACAAAACATCCGAAGGCATGAAGCTGGGGCGTTTTTCGTCTTTGAGACTCGCGGCGTCGATCCCATCGAGGAATTTCCGGAAGTCGAAATTTTCCGGATAGTCTCCCGCGCCCGAACCCGCGGTCCCGGAGCCGCGACTCAGTTTCGAAAACTGCGCGAGCATCTCCTCCGCCGTGGTCGCGGGGTTTTTCAAGGCTTCGGTAATGCTGTTAGTTATGTGGGTGTCTTGAAATTCGACATGGCTCCACTCCGGATCCTCCGTCTGATAGGCTTCGGACATGGCAAGCGCCCGCGGGACATCGTCCTTGAGCAA
>JBIPND010000340.1:0-4539 GCA_044374015.1 Luteolibacter sp.
TTGGCGAGACCCGTGCCCGTGGAACCCTCGCCCCCCGGGGGGACCCAACGCCCGGAATTGGTGACGTCGATGACCAGTCCCCCGTCCCTCACGGACGCATTCACCGCGACACGCAGCGGCATGCCACCGCTGCGCGGGCCGAATTTAAACGCATTTTCCAGCAAGGGCTGAACCAGCATCGGCGGCACCAAAACCCTCGATGCCGCCGGACTGGCCTCGATGAAGCAATCGAGTTGACCGGCGAAGCGCGCGCGCTGGAGCTCAAGATACGATTCCAAAGCGTCCAGCTCACGTCCCAGAGGCTCGAGTGGCCTGGACTGCGCCAACGAATAACGCAGGTGCTCGGAGAGCATTTGAATGACCTCCTGGCCCGGCGACGCGGGGCCAATCCTGTTTTGCAGCAAGGCAAGTGTGTTGAACAGGAAGTGCGGATTGAGCTGCGACTGGAGCTGCTGGAGTTCGCTCGACCGGGTGGCCAGCTTCGCCTCCGCAGCCTCGAGTTTGAGCGCATGGTGATTGAGAGTGAAGCTGATGCCAAAATAGGCGATGTTCCACAAGAGGAGGGAATAAAACCGCGCGAGAGCCATGCTGAGAAATGGCGATTCGGAGGGAAGCTCCGCCGCGCCGCGCCGGATCATCTCCAACCAAAACGCGGCTCCCGCGAGGCAAAGGCCGATGTTCAGCAATAAGATGGAGGACCATTTGATCCACCTCTTGGCGCGCTGCAACCAACCGCTTTGGTAGGCGAAATGCAACACGGTCGTCATCACAACACCGGTGAGGATCCGACAAAGAATGATCACGCTCGCCTCATCAACCGACAGAAAGCTCTTGATCATGAACTTCAGCGAGAGCGTGCTGGCGATCCAGAATAGCCCTTGAAAAATCCAGAATAGCCGGATGTCGAAGCGGAATAGGCGATCACTTCCCAAACGCACGACCGGCCTCGCCCACCATGACGAGGTGGGCAGCGTAGTTTCCGCAGGTGGAAAAAGTGTGTGATTCATGCGGATTGGAATGTGGCAGACTGATAAAATGAACGACAGCAAGTCGAGCCACAAATCCGGCACCGCGGGAGCGCTGACGTCTCGTCGGCACCGCGGATGGAAAGCCAACGAGAAAGCCGGGACGACACCTCGTTGACACCCTGGGAACGCCGACGTCCTCGTCGGCATGGCGAATGGGAGGCCAACGGAAAAGCCGGAACGTCACCTCGTTGGCCCCCCGGGAACGCCGACGTCCCCGTCGGCATGGCGAATAGGAGGCCAACGGAAAAGCCGGGACGACACCTCGTTGACACCTCATTCGCTAGCCGACGGGGACGTCGGCGTTCCCAGCCAACGAGAAAGCCGGAACGACACCTCGTTGGCACCCTGGGAACGCCGACGTCCCCGTCGGCATGGCGAATGGAAAGCCAACGAGAAAGCCGGAACGACACTTCGTTGGCACCTCATTCGCTAGCCGACGGGGACGTCGGCGTTCCCAGCCGACGGGGACGTCGGCGTTCCCAGCCGACGGGGACGTCGGCGCTCCCAGCCGACGAGAATTTCAGTGCTCCCAGCCGGCGGGACGTCGGCGCTCCCGGGACTCACCACATCAACTCCATGCCGATGCCAAACAGGCGCGGTGGCGCGGCTTTGCCGGTGACGGGGAGACTGACGCCGGAGTTGTCGGAACGAAACAACGCGTAGTCGTCATCGAGCAGGTTCGCCCCGAAGGCATACAGGCTGGCATGCTCCCATGCGTAACCGATTCGAGCGGAAAGCAATTGGCGCGATTCCAGCGCGGTCACTTGCGGACTGCCGACCTCGCTGTAGGTGCTGTCGGCATAGGAAAAGAGCGCGGAGCCGAACCAGCCGGTGGCGTGGCGGTAGTCGATCCCTACGGAAGCGATCCATTCGGGCGCGTTGGGAAACTGCTGGCCGGAGCGCTCGACGCCATTCAAGGACAAGGAATCAAATTCAGTGTGCACCCAGGCGAGCGCGCCGGTCACCGTCAAGCCCTCGGCAGCCTGCCAGCGGGCTTCCAACTCCGCCCCTTGGCGGCTGGAGGAAGCGGTATTGTCGATGAGGCTATCAATGCGGGGAAAGCCCCCCGGGACATTGACTGGCACTTGCTGGTCCTCGATCCGCGAATGAAACAGCGCGGCGTTGACTTGGAGAGTCTCGGTGACGGCAAGCCGGGTGAACAGCTCCGTATCCCATGCATATTCAGGATCATAATCACGAGTGAGCCCCAGCGACGGCGCGTAACTCGTCCCGCCACCGCGATACCCCCGCGCCACCTGAATGCCAAACGTCCGGTCCAGTTGCGGTTGCCACGACAAGCCCAGCTGGGGCAACCAGTCCGTCTCTTTCGTTTCGTTGGAGGATGACGACGGAGCGAGTGGGCCGAAGACCGAGGTGTAGCTGAGTTCCCGATCCTCGTGATTGAGTCGCAGCCCGCCCGTCAGGTGAAAGTTCTCGACGAACTCCCAGTCAGCGCGGCTGTAAAGCGCGGCGATCTTGACGGTTTCCGTTCCCTCGTTTGCAAACGGGCTTCCAGTGGGGAAGGGGGCAAAGCCAACTCCGGAGCTGCCGAAGTTGTATTCGCTGTGTTCGGCGTAGGCTCCGATGAGCCATTGCCATTGGCCCTTGTGACCGGTCAAAAACAAATCCTCGCTGAAACGCATTTCATCCCTGAATCCGGCAAGCAGCCAATTCAGCAGGGATGATGCATCGAGGTCGTAGGATTGTTCGATATCGAGCCGCTGCACCGAGGTGACGGATTTCAGTTTCATATCCTGCGGCAGGGCGACCGTCGCGTTGAGAGTGGCGGCGAGGCGGTCCGCCGGATAGGCCGAAGCGGTGTTCAGCGAGGTCTCGCGTTGAAACAGACTGCCGCCCGGTTTTTCCACGACCATCGCGAAGGGATTGCCGCGCGAACGATCCCGCACCAGGGCCAAATCAAAAGTGGTGTTCTTGTTTTTTGCCGGATGCCAGCGCAGGCGCGCCTCCAGGCAATCGCGGCGGGTTGCACCAAACTCATCATCGTCGGCATACAGATTGGTTTCATGACCGTCGCTTTGCTGGTGCAGATAGGACATTCGCAGCGCCAGCTCGTCCGGTAGCAGGGTAAAATCCTGCGCCAAGCCGAAGCGCAAGCCGCCATCCTCGGAGACTTCCGAGAGCGCCTTGCCATCGGCATCGAAGCCCGGCGGGCGGGACTGCAACAGCAGCGCACCCCCCATGGAATTGGGACCGTGGGACAAAGACTGCGGGCCGCGCAGGACTTCCGCGCCCGCAAGGTCCCACAGCACCGGCGGCAAATAGCGCAGGGTCGAGGGAGAAAGGGGCGCGCCGTCCATCATGACCTTGATCAGCGCGTTGGAGCCCGTTCCCGGATATCCAAAAACATTGTCCTGATTGAGCCCGCGCAGGCTGAAAGTCCCCACACCGGGATTGCCCGCATAAGCACCGGCCGCGAGAGCGAGCAGATCCTGGTAGGTGCCCGCACTGGGCGGCAAGGCAGCGAGTTGCTCCGGTCCCAGCAAGCTCACGGAGCCCGAGACCTGCTGCGCTTGGCCGGCGAGCTTGTCGCCGGTGACCGTCAATGGAGCCAAAAGCTCGGCTCCCTGAACCAGTGCGGAACCCAACACCAGAAAGAAGAGCATTTCAAAAGCTGGCACCCCCGCCGCGGTGGCCGGGGCGCAGGATCTCCTCCACAACAGCCATCGCGACGGCTCCAGGCACCGCGCAGGAGTGTGAGACTGGTTCGGGCCGACCGAACGGACTCTCCTCGAAGCAGCCCTTTTGAAATTTCGTCGCATTAGGTGATTATTGGGTGAAGACCCACTCAACGGAATTCCAAAAAACAATCAAGCGTGCATATTTGGCGCCCTCGAAAACCAGATGGATGGCCTCTGCCGCGCTGGGGCCATGGGCCGGTATTACGGTCCCCTGAATACCCGCCCGGGAACGCCGACGTCCTCGTCGGCATGGCGAATGGGAAAGCCAACGAAAAAGCCGGAACGTCATCTCGTTGTCAGCTCATTCGCTGGCCGACGAGGACGTCGGCGTTCCCAGCAGACGCGGGCGTTCCCTGCCTACACCCCTGTGGCGAGCCTGCCCTTCAGCCGCTGGGCGGCGGTGCGGCCCACCCGGACCGCTTCTGCCTCACCCGAAAATGCGACCAGGGTCTCGTCACGCGACAGCCAGCTCACGGTTTGAATCTGGCTGATATTTAAAATCACCGAGCGCTCCAGCCGTTCGAAGATCTCTGGCGGCAAGACGCTCTCCCAATCCGCCATGGACTTTGGCACCATCAAGGGCGTTCTCTCGCCCATGATCCGCAGCACGCTGTAATTCTGCTGCGCCTTGAGCCACAAAATCTCCGCCGCTTTCACGCGGGTGGTTTTGCCATCCACCTCGGTCGTTAGGTGGCTGTCCGAAGCGGAGGAAATCGACAGGCTGGCCTGCGCGCCCATCACCGCATTAAATTCCTCTACTTTCAGTCCGCGTTCTGGCTGACCGGCACCTTGGCGCTCTGGTTTATGATTGC
>JBIPND010000341.1:0-4531 GCA_044374015.1 Luteolibacter sp.
GCGGAAGGCGACGGGATCACTGTGGCCGGCGAAACCGATGTGGCCGGTTCTGCGGTCGACGCCGCCGGGTTTGGTCAAGCCGCTGTAGTCGAGGCGGTCGAGGTCGGCGTCGAGGATGCGGGTGCCGTTGAGGGTGAATTTGAATTGGTTGCTGCGGACTTCGATCTCTTGGGTGTTCCATTGGCCGGTGGGGCGGAGGAAGCCGCGTTTGGCACTGACGAGATAATAGACGGAGCCGTGGACTTGGTAGGGGATGAGTTCGTGGCCGGCCCTGGCTTCCCAGCCGTCGGTGTCGATGACTTGGATTTCGAGGCCGTGTTGGGCGGAGTTACCGTCCAGGGGGGTGCGGAGGGCGATGCCGTTGTTGCCGGCGGGGGGCAGTTTGAATTCGAAGCGCAGGACCATGTCGCCATACTCTTCTTGGGTGAGCAGGTCGCCGCCCCTGCCTTGTTTGCAGACGATGTTGCCATCGACGACTTCGTAGTTTTCGACGGCACCTTGCCAGTTGGAGAGGTCTTTGCCGTTGTCGAGGCGGGTGAAGCCTTGCTCGCCCTGGGCGAGGATTTCGTTGGCTTCTTCAGGGCTGATCTCGCGGACGAAGACGTTGCGCCACCGGATCTCGCTGCCGTGGGTTTGGAGTTGGATGGGGCCTTTGGCATAGACGGGGTCGTTGATCCAGCCGGCGGGTGCTTGCTCGCTGAGTTCGCGATTGGCAAAGAAGTTTTCCAGCACGGCGTTGTTGACGACGACCTCGCCATTGAAGGTGACGGTGACGCGCTCGCCGATCATGCGGATGTGGAAGGTGTTCCACTCGCCGAGGGGCTTGTCCATGAGTTTGGTGGGTTTTTTGCCTTCGGAGTTTTTGTTGTTCCAGAGGCCGCCGGAGCCGAAGGGTTTGCCGAGGGCGACGGCTTGTTCGTCTTTTTCGGTGAAGTCCCAAATCCGCACTTGGGGGGTGCCGCGCAGGTAGATGCCGCCCTCGGCGAGGGGGAGCATTTTGTAATCGACCATGAGTTCGAAGTCGCCGTAGTCCTTGTCGGTGGTGAGGTAGAGGCCTTTGCCGTCGTTGACGAGTTCGCCGTTTTCGACGCTCCAGTGGGCGTTGAGGGAGTCGCCTTTGTCATTGCCATTGGCATCGAGCAGGCCGCCCTCGATGGATTTCTTTTTGTATTCGGCGCGTTCCTCGGAGGGCATGTTCCAGAGGTTGGCGGGGTCTTGGGTGCCCCAGCCATACCAGCCGGTGAGGTCTTTGCCGTTGAAGAGAGCGGTGAAGCCGGGTGGGGGCTCGGCAGCGGAGAGGCTGGTGGCGAGCAGGGCGGTGGTGAGGAGCAGGGTGTACTTAGTTCTCATGGTGAATGGAAAAGTCGTCGGCCGTGGGGCAATCTTGCGGGTTTCAATCGCGCTCGATGGGGGTGCGCTTGCATGACGGGAAAGGTTGCAAACCGGGCCAGGAGGTTGCAAATCGAAGTCGGGGTAAAAACGCGCTTTGAACGCGATTGCGGCATTGGTGGTCAAGGTGAATAGTTGTTTGGTCATGGGTTGGATTTCCTTTTGGTTAGCTATGAGTATTGTCCGCCATTGTCTACGCGGAAACCTCGATCTCCCACCAGCCACCAGCCACCAGCCACCAGCCACCAGCCGCCAGCCCGGGCCGCCCGGGGCGGATTCAGGGTGCCGGCCGCAGAAGCACCTTTCCGGTGCGGCCGGCGGGGGCGTCGATCCGGGCCTGCAACCGGGAAGATGCGCCCGGGCCGATGGCCTGGGAGCGGCTGAGGCGCAGCGACGTCTCCCCGACGCCGGAGAAGTTGTCCGCCGCCGCCGCCTCGCCCTCGAAGAAGAGCTGGGCCGAGACAACGCGCATCGGCGCCCCGTCGTCATCGATGAATTGGATCTCGTAGCGGCCCGCCTCGTTGATCGCGGTGGACAGATCCCACGCGCCCTCAGCGCCGGCCTGCCAGGTGCCGACGGTTTCAAACGCATCCGCGCGGTCAAAGAGCTCCCAGCTCCAGAGCGTCGGCGCGGGGCCGGTGTATTCCTGAATTTGCAGGCGCACAAAGCGGGCGGTGACGCGGTCGAAGTCCGAGGCCCACGTTTCGCCGATGGTCGTCCCCTCGTGCGCGATCCGCCATTCGCCGTCCGGGGTGTTGCGGTATTCGATCCGGAAGGCCCGCACCCGGTCGGCCAGCTCCGAGAGCGTGGCGCGGGCGATCTTGCGCGGACGGCCCAGGTCCAGCTCGACCCAGGGATCCGGATCGCCGTCCGCGGCGCCCCAGCGCGTCGACGTGTCGCCGTCCACCAGCATCTCGACGGCATAGGGCGCGCTGTGGATGCTGGACGCCGTGGCCGGGGCCTGCCGGGAGAGCGGGGGGATCAGGGCTCCGGCCAGCGCCGGGTCCACCTGGTGGACCTGCAGCAGGCGGATCACCGGCGTGCCGACGGAGCGCGTGACGCGCACGCGCACGCGGTCCACGGTGGTGGGCGGGAAGAAGACCAGCTTGCGCCGGCCGACCGCCTCGCCCTCCGCCAGCTTCACCCACCCGCCCCCGGTCCACCCCTCCACCACAAACTCGCGGATGCGGTGTCCGAGCCGGTAATCCTCCCACACGTCGGCGCAGTTGATCGTGACCGGCCCGTCCGGCGCGCATTCCGCCTCAACGCCGACCACGGGCGCCTCCGTGCGGCCGAGCGGCCGGCCGAAGTTGCGCTCGATCGCCTCGCCGAATTCGGCGTAGCGCTTCACGTCGTCCTCCGGCAGCAGGCCGGTGGTGTTGGGTGTTGAGTTGAGCAGGAATATCGAGCCGTTGCCGACCGATTTCACGAACAGATGCATCAGATGGTCCACGCTCTTGCGCCGCGTTTCGTTGGCGGGGGTCCAGAACCAGTAGTGATCGTACAGCGTGGTGTTGGTCTCCACCGGCGCCCAGCTGTCGCCGTCGGGATCGCTGGCGCGATGGCCGTGGTTGGCCACGAGATCCTCCCTGCGGATGGCGTTCCAGTTGACGTCAGGCGCGATGCCGCGCTCGTTGCCGACCCAGCGGATGGGCTCGTGCTTCGTCCAGCCGAAGAAGACGGCCTTGGGCGCCAATCGTCTGATGGTCGGCTCGATGTCGATGATGCAGCCGCCGTCCAGCCAGACCTCGTTGATCAGATCCGGGCCGCAGAGGGTCAGCACCTCCTCCCACTGGCGGATGTACAGCCGGTTCCATTCCTCCTGGCGGGCGGGATCGTCGGTGCGGCCGCTACGGCCGATGCCGCGGGCGAAGCGGGTGTCGTCGGGATACAGATACACCCCCATCTTGAGGCCGTGCCGACGGCAGGCCTCGGCCACCTCCCTGACCATGTCGCCCTCGCCATTCCGCCACGGCGTGCGGCCGATGTGATAGTCGGTCGTCTCCGTCGGCCAGAGGGCGAATCCGCCGACATGGGTGCAGACCAGGAGCAGTTGGCGGGCGCCCCAGGATTTCGCGGCGAGGGCGATCGCGTCGGCATCGAACTCCGCCGGATCGATTTTGGAAAGATCGGTCCGGCCGTCCGCATCGTATTCCGTGCCCTCCCACGTGGGCACGCCGATGCACACGAACATCGTGCGTTCCTGTTCGTGCCACGCATACTGGTTCGCCGAGGGACGGGCCAGGTGTGCCGCGGCGGGTTCGCGTAGCGCAGCATCCCAGGCGGGATCGCCCGGGTCGGCCATCAGGGGCTCCATGCCGAGGGCGAACACGGAGGTGATGGCACCCAGGGTGGTGAGAAACCGGCGGCGGCCTAACGGGATTGCTAACGCGCGGGCCGGAATTTCCTCCGGGAAATTGGTGGTGGTGTTGGTTTGCATGAGACAGGTGGTGGGGTGCATTCTCGTGGCAGGGCTGGACGGGCTGGATTGGGTGGATGAGAGGCGGTGGACGGGAGTTGGCGGGCTAGCGGGTGTGGAATGATCTCCTGCCTTCGCCATAGCCAGCTCATCATGGGGCAACCCGTTTTCAAAATCCACTACTTGGCTGCACTATTACCGATACTTTGTTGACATTTTAGGCGAATTGCCAAGGAATTTCCTTTTGGGGTGAAGGCCGCTGAAAGAGACGGTGGCCGGGCGGAAGAGGCAAAAAAAGGGGGGGGAAGACAGTGAAGAAACTGTATAAAGAAAACCAGCTTCATAAGGGCAAGTTTTTTTTGAACACAAACCGGTTTCGAGACCGTTATGGGTGTTGATGAATATAAATAAAAGTTACTTTTTGATTTTGATGTTAGCCGCGGGAGGCGCAATCGGGTGGTTCTTGCGGGCAGGTGCAGCAGATGATCAGATGGGCAACGAGAAGAATCGACCCAGTACCTCAGTAGTTCCAAGGCCGGCCCGCTCGGGGGAGGCGAATTCCGAAAATGCTCCGGTTGCAAGCAAACGGCCGATCCGCGAGGCCCCACAGCAAGAGACCGTTGATGCCATTGCTGAAATGCTGCAACCAGGTTCGGAGTCGATGAAAGACATTCAAAGCCAGGCGATCAAGATGTTGGCAGCCCAAAAGAGGGCGCAGCTCCA
>JBIPND010000342.1:0-4530 GCA_044374015.1 Luteolibacter sp.
TTTTCCGGCAGCATCGAATAACGCGGAGGTGACGATCACGTGGCTGGCTCCGGCGTCGAGCCAGGTGGCGGCGTTGTGTTCATCGATGCCGCCGCCGATTTGCAGGCCGCCGGGCCATGTGGCAAGCGCCTCGCGGGCGGCGGCGTCATTTCCGGGGCCGAGCTTGATGACGTGGCCACCGGTGAGCCGGTCTTCGCGGAAGCGTCGGGCGAACCATTCGGACGCATGTTCGGAGACGAAATTCTCGGTGGGGCCGGGTCCGTCGTCGCGGAGGCTGCCGCCGACGATTTGTTTCACCTTGCCCTGGTGGAGGTCGATGCACGGGCGGAATCGGGTCATGGCGATGCGTCGGGCTTATTTGCGCCTGAAGATGGGGACGAGGACGAGGGCGAGCAGCAGGCCGATGGCGATGACGGTCCACTTGGAAAAGCTCGGTTCGCGTGGAAGGTCTGCGTATTTGGTGGATTGCGGAGCGGCCTCGGTGACGACTGGGGCGGAGGTTTCGGCGGTGGCGGCAGGTGGCGCGGGGGCGGTGGTCGTGGGTGGTTTGAGATCGGCGACGGTGACCGGTGGTTTGCCGACTTCGCCACGCAGGGCGGCGACTTCGGCCGGGGCGACGGCGGTGCCTGAATTTCCAAAAGCGGTGCGGATGTAGGTGAGGACGGCGGCGATCTGCTCATCGGTTTGATAGGCCATCGGGGCCATGCCGGCGGGGAAGTTGTATTCGACGCCCTTGACGGTGATCGGGCCTTGGAGGCCGCGGAGCTGGATGTGGATCAGGTTTTCCACGGGGCCGTTGACCCACTCGGAGCCGGCGAGCGGCGGGCCGGCGGCGGTGCCTTCGCCGGCTTGGCCGTGGCAGGCGCCGCAGACGAGGAATTGTTGCTGGCCGGTCTTGAGGAACGCGGGATCGACGGTGGCGGCGGCGGCGGATTTTTCCGCAATCTGGAGGGTGGCCGGGTCGAGCGGCTGTGGGTCGGCGATGGGTTTTGGGGTTTCCCCGCCGGTGTCGAGGCTGGCGAGCCAGGCGATGACGTCGCGGAGTTCCTTGGGCTTGAGAATCTCTCCCATGGCGGGCATCGGGGAAACGGGCGGGGTCACGGAGGCGATGTCGCCGCGCTGGACGCGGAGGATTTGGCCGGCGGAGTCGAGATCGAGGTGATCGGTGGATTCCGCGAGCAGGTTGCCGCTGAGGGATGCGCCATTTTTGAAATCGACCAGCACGGAGCCGAAGCCGGGGGTGATGACCGCGCTGGGCAGGATCATGGATTCGAGGAAATAGCGGCGGTCTTTGTGGCGGGTGGCGATCCCGATCAGGTTGGGCGCGGTTTCGCCGCCGGCGGCGTGACCTTCCTCGGCGCGGTGGCAGCGCATGCATTCGCCGGCGGGGTGGGAGGTGAAGATGGCGGCACCGGCTTCGGGATCGCCACCTTCGAGGGCGGTGTTCCACTTGGCGAGAGGGTCGGCGTTTTCAGCGAGGTGTTTTTCGAGGGTGGCGAGTGCTTCGGTGACGGGCGCGGAGTTGCGTTCGCGGGCGGCGTCGATCAATTCGATGGCGTGACCGGAGATGCCGTCGTTGGCGCGGAGGGATTGGAGGCTTTTGATGAAAATTCCGTCGACGCGGCTGCCGGGAAGGGTGGCGAGGATTTTCCAGGTTTTCTGGATGAGCGGGGTTTGCTCCGAACGCACGGCGGCTTCCAGCGGGGTGATCGCGGCATCGGGTGAAATCCGCACCAGGCTGGAAAGCGCCGTCAGCGCGACCTCCTCGGCGGGATCGGCGGCGAGCGTGTCGAGCAGGGAGACGAGATTTTTGGGTTTGCCCTCCGCGAGCAGGCGGATGGCGTTGGCGCGGGCGGCGGCGGGGAGGTCGGCGTTTTGGGCGAGGCTGCGCAGGGCGGTTTCATCCAGCCCTTCGATGTTCACCTGATATTGGGCGGTGAGCGAGAGGGCGGAGGTGAGGACGAAGCCGTCCTGCTTGAGGAGGTCGGGCAAGGCGGCGGCGAGCGCCGGGCGGATGATTTCGGGGTCGCGCTTGGCGAGCGGGCGGAAGTGGCCGGTCAGCTGGTCGGCCGGTGGTGGCTCGGTCCAGATCGAGAGCAGGCGAAGTGCTTCCTTGCGCTCTTTCTCAGGGTTTTCCGGATTGGCGGCAAACTTGAGGACGCGGGCGGCGTTTTCGGCGTCGCCGAGGCGGAAGGAATTGTGCAACAGGCGACGCAGCATGAAGGGCTTCCACGAGCGGGTGCCGAGGTCGTCGAGCAAGGCGGCGACGGCGGGGCGTTCGGCGACCATGTCCATGTCGATGATCGCGCGAATGGCTTCGTCGGCGACTTTCGGCTCGTCGTCGGAGATGAACATGGCGATTTCCGGGCTTTTCATCCGGCGCAAGGCGACAGTCGCGGCGAGGCGGACGGCTGCGGAGTCGTGGGCAGCGAGGGCACTGATGGCGGCGGAGCTCGGTGAAAGGTGTTGCAGCGCGAAAATTCCGGCGTGGCGGAGGAAGACGTCGCGGTTGTCGTTTTCCGCGAGCATGTCGCAGATCGGGCCGTAGTGGCTGATGAGTTTACGCTTGCCGGCGACGAGGGCGGCGAAAAACCGGACCCGCGGCGACGCGTCGGCGAGCAGCGGGCCGAGCGGGATGGTTACGTTGGTGTTGGGGGAATCGATGAGTGCGCGGAGGACTTGGCTGCGGATTTCCGGGTCGGTGTCCTTGAGTAGCGCGACCAGGGCCTTTTCCGCGTCGGTCCGGACCTGGACGTTCGGGATTTCTGCGAATTCGGAGTTGGGCAGCGGGACCGGGCCGCGCCGGGAAAGGATGCCGAGGCCCCAGATGCCGTGGACGCGGACCATGAAATTGGAGGACGCGGTGGCGGAGGAAAAGCGCTCGAGGGCGTCGGGCTTGCGGGTGAGGGCGATTTGCGCGCGCAGGCGGACGCGGGCGTCCGGGTGCTTGAGCAGGTTGGCCAGCTCGGCGGAGCCGCGTGGTTCGAAGCCCTCGCGCATGATTTTCGCGGTGCTGGCGGCTTCGTCGGCTTGCCAGGTTTTTTCACCGGCGTTGAGTGACAGCAGGCGGCCGGCGGCGTGGGTTTTCCAGCCGGTGATGAAATCGGTGACGAACACCCGGCCGTCCCACGAATACTCGACGTCGGTGGCGGCGATGCCCCAGGCGAACTGGCGGGAGTCGCTCATTTCCATGCCGGCGGCCTTGGGCTTCATTTCGAACGACCAGATGCCGGAATTGGCACTGCCGCCGCGGTAGTCGCAAATCAGGAAGCGCCCGGCCTCGCTTTCGAGGAATCCGGCACCGGGATGGTAGGTGAGGCCGGACGGGCCCGAGCTGAGGTGGGCGGACGGCGGCAGCATGAAGGCGGGCTGCTCCGGGTTTTCCAACTCCCACATTTTTTCGTTCATCCAGCGGCTCGGCGGGCGTTGTTCCAGGCCGATTTGGCGGTGAAACGAGTGCATCGCCTGGTGCTCCATCTGCCATCCGGAGTCGCCGCCCTCGACTAGGTAAACGACGCGGGCCTCGTCGCCTTGGTCCGAGTTGTTATCCACGGAAAAGGCATTTCCCAGCGCGTCGAAGGCGATTTCCTTGGGGTTGCGCAGGCCGGTGTGGAAAATTTCGAAGCCGCTGCCATCGGGCTCGAAGCGGAAGGCCGCGCCTTCGTTCGGGTAGTCGTAGGCGACGCCGGCTTTGGTGACGAGGCTCAGGCCGCGGTCGCCGACGGTGCCATAGATGCGGCCGTCCGGTCCGAGCGTGAAGCCATTCAAATCATGGCCGGAAAGCGAGACCCGCACGCCAAATCCTTCTTCGACCACTTTGCGCTCGTCCGCTTTGCCGTCGCCGTCGGTGTCGCGCAGCATCCAGATTTTCGGAATGCAGGCGAAAAATAAGCTGCCCTCGTAGGCGAGAACCCCGGCGGCGGTGCCATCCAGCAAATCCTTGAAATCCTCGGCAAACACCGTCGATTCATCGAGCTTGCCGTCGCCGTTGGTGTCGGCGAGCCGGCGGACGATTTCCGAGGTGGACGTCATGCTTTCGAGCGGAAGTTTTTCCTTCCACTTCTCATGAAGAGCGCGGCGATCGCTGACTTTCATCGACGCGAGATCGTCGAGATACCAGTAGAGGTGCGACCGGTCGTCCTCGATTCCGCCGGTGCGGAAGCGGTGGGTTTCCGAGAGGTAAATGTGGCCCTGCTCGTCGAAGGTGAGGGCGGTGGGCGAGGTGACCTGCTGGTCCTCGTGGGTGGCTTCGACCACCAACGTGCTATCGACGGGGATGCTCGCTCCGGCGATGGCGGCGGTGGGGACGAGTCCTTGGACAAATGCCTTGCCGGCGCGGGTGGTGGCGGGGAATTTGTGGTTGGGATAGTCCGTGAAAACGAGGTGGTCCACGGCGATGAATCCCCATTCGCCTGTCGCTTCGTCGATGAGCTTGATCTGTGCTTTGCGGCCCTTGAGTTCGGCGACGTCCCAGAGTGCGGTTTGGCAGCGGAGGCTGCGTTTGCCGGTGGTTTCGCGGGCGACTTTGCC
>JBIPND010000025.1:0-13378 GCA_044374015.1 Luteolibacter sp.
CGTATTCCGCGCCTTGCTCGATCCAGGTTTTGATCAGGTTTTTCTCGCGGTCGGTGAGGGTGAGGTGGGACTTCGGCGGCGGCATGACCTCCTTGCGGTCGGTCGAAAAAATGCGGATCAGCGCCTCGGAATCCTCCGGGTTTTCCGGATCCCAAGCGAAGGCCTTGATCGCGTCGGCGCGGATGTCGAGCCGCAGGTCAGCCTCCTGTTTGTCCTTGTCCGGGCCGTGGCAGAAAAAGCACCTGTCGGAAAGAATGGGCAGGATCTCGCGGGCGTAGGAGATCTTCTCTTCGGCCTGGGCGGGCAGGGCGAGTGCCAGAAGGCCGGAAATGAAAGATGCGGATTTCAAGGTTTGACGGTTACGCACGGTGGGAGGGCGATTTATCGGATCACGCCGGCGGCGGGATCACCGGGCTCAGGGTGCCGCCGTCAGCTTCTCGCCGGCCGCGGGCATTTTGAGGGTCGGTTCGCCGGCGAGCAGGCCATGTTTCACGAAGAATTTGTCGGCCTCGATCAGGGTGACGGTGCGCCAGGGTTCTTTGTTGAAAAAGCTGTGTTTCTGCTGCTTGGCGATGTGGAGTTCGATGGTCTTGGCACCGAGCGTTTTCCATTTCGCGTGGGCCTTGTCCCAGCCTTCTTTCCATTCGTCCTTGTCGCCGAAAAAGACGATCGCCGGTGGCAGATCGGCTTTCAGGTGGGTGAGGATATCGATCTCGGAATCGAGGTGGTCATTCAAAGCGAAGGCAGGGTTGAACCAAAGGTAGGCGACGACGTCGGTGTTGATGTCCTTCGGGTCGGCGGGGTCGTTGAGGCCGGGATTCAGGGTGGCGAGCGCGCTGATGTGGCCGCCCGCGCTGCCGCCGCCGGTGATGATGCGGGCGGGGTCGATCCCGAGTTCGGTGGCGTTTTGTTTGAACCAGCGGATGGCGCTTTTGGCGTCGGTGATGCAGACGCGTTTTTTCGAATCGCCTTTTGGCAACGAGGAGGCGGCCTTGCCGAGCATTTGATATTCCGCCGTGGCGCAGACCAGTCCGCGGCTGGCAAAATAGGCGCAGGCGACGCGGAATTGCTGCAACGTGCCACCTTGCCAACCACCGCCGTGAAACAGGATCATGCCCGGCACCTTCGACTTCGCTGGGTCATGGTTAGGAGGAAAATAGATCTCCATCTGCCGTTCCTTGTCGGCGGAGGTTTTATAGATGTAGGGTTTGCCGGCGGGGTCGTTGTCTTTGACCTTGGTTGCGGTTTCCGCCGCGAGTGATACACCGCAAAGTGCAGTGAGGATGAGGGTAACGAGTCGTTTCATGGGGTGTTGATGAGATGATTCAGTTTCGATTGCCCGGGGCGCTGACGCGGAAATTCGAGTAGCGGGCGGCGCGGGTGAACATGTGGCGCAGGCCGATGCGGCCTGCGGTGATTTCCGGGAGAGCGGGATTGGCCATGTGGCAGTGGAGCGTCTGTTCGGGGTTCTCGATGCGCATCAACAAGCCGCGGGCTTTTTTGACGACGGTGATCTTGTGGAGAACGCCGGTTTTGAAAAGTCCGGTTGGAAAATAGTCCGGCTTGAGAGCAGTGTTCTTGAGCCCTTTCGGTCCCGGCAGGTAGCGACGGCCGCGGATATAACTTTCGGCCGATCCGGGTTCGGCGGCGTAGCTGATGTGATAGGTGTGCATGTGGTTGAAATACATGTTCATCGCAGGCACTTTGCGCAGTTCGTTCCACTTGGTGATATCCTTCGCGTAAGGTCCCTCGCCGCTGCCCGTCGCTTGGATGTAGAGAATGGTGACGCAGTTCGGCGCTTCGTCGAGGCGGGTGTAGTTGAATTCGATTCTGAGGTCGCCCTCGAAGCTGTCCTTGGTCCACAACACCAGGTGGTGGGCGTCGTTTTCAAACTCCGGCCCGGCCGTTAGAATCATGCCGTCCGGCGTGTTGTTCACCGTGCCAACTTCGCCATCGAGGAACCAGCGCTGTTTCCAATCGCCGGTGCCGGGGTCGGAAAAAACCTCGCGCCACTCGCCGCCGGCGGCTTCTTCGAAGGCGGCCTTGTCCCTGGCCGGATCGGGTGAGGGCTTCTCCGCCGCGGTTGCGGTGATCAGGAATGCGGCGGCAAGGCCGAGTTGGAACAGTCGCCGGAATGGGTTCATTTCTTCCCGTCTCCGTTTCCGAATCGTTCTGCTTCATGCTGCCGCTGCTTCAGCAAGGCGGCCATCATTTTCACGGTCTCCTGGTGCTCGGGTTTGTCCGCGATATTGATATTTTCGTCCGGATCTTGCTCGAGATCGTAGAGCATTTCGGCTTTGCCGCCCTTATAACTGGTGTAGTTGAAACGCTCCGAAATCACCGCATCTCCGGCCGCATAGCGGCTGTAGGCGACCTCCCGGAAGGGTTGGCCGGGCTGATCTAACAACCCAGCGAAACTGCGCCCTTGCACCGTCTTCGGCGCCTCAATTCCCGCCAGCGAACAGAGCGTCGGGAACAGGTCGCTGGTTTCGACCAGCGACGCACTGCGCCCTGACTTTTTGCCGGGCACCCTGACAATCAACGGCACCCGCGTTGCGAGATGGGTGGTGTTGTGTTTGCCCCAGAAGCTGTGCTCGCCCAGATGCCAGCCGTGGTCGCCCCAGACCACGACGATGGTGTTTTCCGCCAGTCCCAGCCGATCGAGCTCGGCAAGGACGTCGCCCGCCAGCTTGTCCACATAACTGACGCAAGCCAGGTAGCCATGGCGCATCATGCGGTCGAAGTCCTCCGATTTTTCATCGAACTCCCCCAAGTGATAGGAGCGGAATTCCGCGCTGCCCTTCAACTCCTTGGGAGCGTTTTCCGGAAGGTAGCGGTTGTCGGCGATTTCGATTTGGTCGCGCTGGTAGAGATCCCAATACTTATTGGGAGCGTAGAAAGGCATGTGCGGTTTGACGAATCCGCAAGCGAGGAAAAACGGTTTGCCGCCCGCTTTGAGCCGTTGCAGGTCCTCAATGGTTTTGCGCGCCACCAGCCCGTCGGAATAGGCATCGTCCGCCACATCCGGTGCCTCGTAGATGCGCCCCCGCTGCTTCGTTTTCGATAGCCTGCGGGTCGTCTCGGGATCGTGGCTCGCCATTCCCGCGAGCTTCGGCTTCCACGCGGGCTCGCTCCAGCTCCGGTCCTGAGTGTCTTCCGGATGGTGGAAAATTTTTCCGTTAGAGAGGGTCACATAGCCGGCGTTTTTGAAGGTCTCGGGAAGGGTCGCGGCTCCGGGAGCATCCAGGTCCGCCCGGGTGTCGGCATTCACGAAGCGCTTGGCAGTCGGCAGCATCCCGGTCATCAAACTCGCCCGCGACGCGCCGCAGACCGGCACTTGGCAATAGGCGCGCGTGAAGGTCATCCCCTGACCCGCCAGTTTGTCGAGGTTCGGGGATTTGACCTGTTTGCCTCCGTAACACCCAAGTTCCGGGCGCAGATCGTCGATGGCGATGAATAGCACGTTCGGCTTGCCGAGGGCGAAAGCCAGGGTCGAGGTGATCGTGCAGAGGATGATGAGGGCTTTCATTTGACTGTTACTTGCTTGCGGGTTTTCGAGGGGGAAAGGGTTTGGCGGGATCCATGCGCTGGTGGTCGGCGGGGGTCGGACCGCCGCCGAATTGTTCCCAGTAGCGGACGGCGAAGGGATTGAGTTTCGGGCCGACGGCCGTTTCGTTGACCATCAGCGGCAGGCACTCGTCCCACCATTTGTCGAAGGCGGCGCTCAATTCGGTCACCACTTCGGGATGCTTCGCGGCGACGTTGTTCTTCTGGGCGTAATCATGGGTTAGATCGAACAACTGCCAGTTTGGCTCACTGCCGCCGTTTTCACTCACCATGGCCCAGCGGGTGTTGCGGATGGCGGCCATCTTGAACTTCGATTGGCCCGGGTCGGCGTTTTTCGGCCAGCGGCCCTGATGGGTGATTAGATGGCGGTCGGGCCAGTCCGCGGCCGGGTTTTCCAGCAAGGGCACCAGGCTGCGGCCTTCGATCTGTTGCTTCGCTTCGGCGGATAGAGTGGCTCCGGTGATTTGGGCGAGAGTCGGGAAAACATCGAGGTGCGCGGCCAGCGCTTTGGTTTCCGCAGGTTTCCACGTCCCGGGCCAGCGCCAGAACGACGAGGCGCGGGTACCGCCGAGCCATACGCTGCCTTTGGCTCCCCTCATGCCGGCATTGAAGACGCTTTGCCCCAGCGCGGTGCCGTTGTCGTTCATGAAGATGACGACGGTTTCGCGTTCGATGTCCCACTCTTTGAGCTTAACTAACAATTTCCCGATGTTCTCATCGATGTTGTGGATCATGCCATAGAAATGGGCGAGCGGCTTGTGACTGACCTTGTCTTGATAAAGCGCGGCGTCCTCCGGTTTGGCGATGTAGGGGCTGTGGGGAGCGTTGGTGGAGATATAGGCAAAGAAAGGTTTGCCGGCTTCCTTCTGCGATCGCATCCAACCGCTGGCCTGGCGGAAAAACACATCGGTGCAATAGCCCTCGGTTTTGACGAACTTGCCGTTGTGCAGGATGGCCGGGTCGAAATAGGTGTTGCCGGGCGCGTCGCCGCAGGAGCCGGGATAGGACTGGCCGATGCCGCCGCCACCGTGGATGAACATCTCGGTAAAGCCGCGCGCGGACGGCAGATAGTCCGTTTCATCGCCCAAATGCCACTTGCCGAAGATGCCGGTGGCATAACCCGCGTCGCGCAGCACTTGGGCGAGGGTGGTGGTGCCGGCGGCAAGCCGCTCGCGTTCGAGGATAGTGTGGGTGACACCATTCTTGAACTCGTGGCGGCCGCTGAACAGCGCGCTGCGCGTCGGCGCGCAGGTGGGACTGACGTGGAAATCCTCGAATCGCACGCTCTCCGAACGCAACCGGTCAAGGTGGGGCGTCTTGAGGATGGGATTGCCGTGGGCGGAAATGTCGCCGTAGCCCTGGTCATCGGTGATGATGAAAATCACGTTGGGCGGTTTGCCGGCGGTGTCTGCCGCATGGGAAACAGTTAGCATGGCCAGCAGGAAGGCGGCGGCGAGAAACTGGTGGAGTGGGATCATGGGGAACGCTGTTAGTGGTGGAGGGGTCATTTCGCAAGCCGGGGCGCGGAATGACCTTGCGCGCGGATTTTCTGCAGCAGCGCCTGGAGTTCGGTGACGCGCTCCGGGTGCTCGGCGGCGAGGTTGTGCTTTTGCCCGATGTCGGTCTTGAGGTTGTAAAGTTCGACCGACAATTGGTTGTCAGGCTCGTAGTTGTGGCGTTTTTCCCATCCGGCGCTGCGCTTGCTTCCGTAGCCATCCTTGCCATCCACCAACAACCAGTCGCCGTCGCGGATCGCGTAACGGTCCTTGCTGGTGTTGTGAATGTGGGTGGTTCGCACGGATTCCACATCACCTTTGAGCAAGGGCAGCAGGTTGTGGGAATCCTCGGCGGCGTCCGCCGGCAGCTCGTGGCCGAGGGCTGCGGCGATGGTGGCCATGAAATCGATCTGGGAGACGAGCGCGTGGTTGACGACGCCGGGCTTGATGACACCGGACCATTTGATGATGGTCGGCACGCGGTGGCCACCTTCGTAGATGTCGCGCTTCAGTCCGCGCAGCGGGTGGGCGGACCAGTGACCGGTTTTCTCGTCGCGTTCGTAGGCATAGTGTTCCGGACCGTTGTCAGCGGAGAAGATGATGAGGGTGTTGTCCGCCTTGCCAGAATCCACCAGCGCTTGGAGGAGTTGGCCGATCGAGTGGTCGGTCTCAACCACGAAGTCGCCGTAAGCGCCGGCCTTGGATTTGCCGTCGAACTCATCGTTCGGGATGATCGGCGCGTGGGGCGACGGATAGGCGAAGTAGAGGAAGAAGGGTTTGTCGGAATCCTTTTGTGCCTTGATATATTCGACGCCGCGGCGGGTGGTCTCCGGAATGTTCTGATAGGGATCCCAGCCGCTGACCATCGGACCGGGCCGGCATTCCCACTGGCCTTCTTTGATCGGCTTCCACTTTTTGGTGTCCATCATGGTGTCCGGGGCGTGGAGCAACTTGTCGTCCTCGATCCAGCCATAGGGTGGGAAGTTGATCACCGTGTCACCGAAGTAATGGTCGAAGCCGTGGGCGAGCGGGCCGTCGGGGATGGCTTTTGACCAATCGAAATCGTCGTGGCCGATGGCGCCTTTTTTAGTGCCCGGTTTGCGGATCGCGTCCCAATCCCAGCCGAGGTGCCATTTGCCGATGGCGGCGGTGGCGTAGCCCTTGGCCTGGAGCATTTCCGGAAGCGTTAGTCGCTCGGGTTTGAAAACCGACTTGCCGAAGGAGTTCACGATGCCGTGGAAGTCGCGCCAGTGGTGGCGGCCGGTGAGCATGGCATAACGCGAGGGCGTGCAGATCCCCGACGAACTGTGAGCATCGGTGAAACGCATGCCCTGTGAGGAGAGCAAGTCGAGATTCGGGGTGGGGATTTTGGATTGCGGATTGAAACAGGTGAGATCGCCATAGCCGAGATCATCGCCATAGAGGATGAGGATGTTGGGCTTCGAGGCGGCGGCAAGGGCCTGAACCATTGGCAGCAGGCAGGTGGTTAGAAGGACGAGGATGGGTTTCATGAGTTGGACGTCTTGGGGTTTTCCAGGATAGAGGGTTAATGCTTTTGAGGGTTTATGAGTTGCGGGGAATCCGGGATGAGCCCCATCTCCAACAGCTGCCCGGCCAGCTCGCGCCGGAGCGGTGCGGTCTCGGGTTTGCGGGCGAGGTTGGTCCACTCCTTGAGGTCGGTTCGGTGGTCGTAGAGTTCCTCGCTGCCGTCGCCGTAGCGGATGTAGCGGTGGCGTTCGGTTTGCAGCGCATAGCTGTTTTTCAGCCAACCGGTAATCGCCGGATACGGCCACTGCTTGGCGGGATCATCGAGCAGCGGTGCCAGACTGCGGCCCTGGTTTTTGGGGTTGGCCGGCAGTTTGCACATCTCGAGCAGTGTCGGGTAAAGATCCAACAGACTCACAACCCGGTCGCAGCGCTGCCCGGCTTCGACATTTGGCCCGGCGATGACCAATGGCACGTGTGACGAACGCTCCCACAGCGATTGTTTCTGAAAGGTGTTCTTTTCGCCCATGTGGTAACCGTGATCGGACCACAGCACGATGATCGTGTTGTCGCGGTGGGGGCTTTTTTCCAAGGCATCGAGCAGCCTGCCGACTTGGTGGTCGGCGAAGCTGATGCAGGCGAGATAGGCATGCACGATGTCGCGCCATTGGTGGGTCTCGATCATCTTTTCGGTTCGCGGCATTTGTCTGAGGATGCTGATTTCCTTGGCGATGGCGGGGACGTCATCGAGGTCGTTAGGGTCGAAGGGCGGAAGGGTCAGCTTTTCCTTGTCATAGAGATCGAACCATTTTTTCGGCGCATACCACGGCACGTGGGGGCGGAGGAAGCCGACCATCATGAAGAAGGGTTGGTCGTGTTTTTGTTCGAGTTGATTTACAGCCCACCCGGCAGCACGGTGGTCGGGGAGGTCCTCGTCGCGCGCGGGGGCCATGGCCCAGTCGGTGGAGGTTCCCTGCTGGTGCCAGTTTTTCGCGAGCTTGCCGGTGCCGCCATCGAAGGGGCCTCTGCCACCGCTGGCATCGACGCTGCCTTTCGGCACATGGTGATGGAGGATCTTGCCCACGGCCATGGTCCGGTAGCCGTTTTGCGCGAACCAGGTATGCATCAACTCGGTGCCGAGTTGATGCGCCCGCTTGTGTAGCGCCTCGTCCTTCATGTGATCCTGATAGCCCAGGGTCGAGGGCAGCAGGCCGGTCATGACACTCGCGCGGGACGGACCGCAGAGCGGAAACTGGCAATGCGCCCCGGTGAAAACCATCCCCCGCGCGGCGAGTTTGTCCATGTTAGGCGTCTTCGCGTCCGGATAGCACCGGGAGAAGGTGGGGAAATCATTCAGGTCGTCCACCGCAATGAAGAGCACGTTGGGACGGTCGTTCGCCGCCGCCGCGGAGAGAGCGAGCGCGGCCAGCAGGATGTGCAGTGGGTTTATCATGTTGCAAGTCTGCCTTTAATCCTTCGCCGTCTCAAGACTCTTGTCCGTTTCCTGTTTGATAGCCTTCCACCCCTGCCCTTGGTCCATCAGGGTCGAGAGTTTGTTGACGGTTTCTGCCAGTTCGGGGTCCCGGGCCTGGTTGCGGGTTGCCAACGGGCTGTCCTGATGGTCGTAGAGTTCGCGACCCTTGATTTCGCCGTTCTTGCGATCGATCCATTCCGTGTAGCGCCAGCGATCGGAGCGGATGGAATATCCCATCACGCCGCCTCTTGGATACTGGCTGAAGGCGGCGCTTTTCCATGGCCGTCCGGGTTGATCCAGCAGAGGGATCATGGTGCTGCCCTCGCACTGTTCGGGAATGTCGAGGCCGCACAATCCGGCGAGGGTCGGGTAGAGGTCCACCAGCTCCACCAGCGCCTTGGATCGCTGGCCGCCTTGGTATCCGGGAGCTGCCAGGATCAGCGGCACCTTCGCGTCGATTTCCATGTTGGTGTGTTTGCACCAGTCGGCATAGTCGTTGAGTTTGAAACCATGGTCGCCCCAGAGAACGATCACGGTGTTCTCCTTGAGGCCGTTGGTCTCCAGAGCCTCTAGCAGCCGTCCCACTTGCGCGTCCACATAACTCACGCATGCCAGATAACCGTGCCGCAGGGTTTTGCGTTGTTCCGCAGTGACCGGTCCGCTCGCGGGCATGCCGTCATATTTCCTCAATTCGCCGAAACTGGCCAAGGCCTGCTCACACCGATCCGCGGGAGGTGTGTTCACCGGTGAATCAGGAATCGCATCGCGATCATACAAATCCCAGTATTTCTTCGGCGCACAGAACGGGAGGTGTGGTTTCACAAATCCGACTGCCAGAAAAAAGGGCGTGTCTGTCTGCTTGAATTGCTGCATCGCCTGGATCGCATCATCCGTGAAAGCACCATCGGAATAACGATTGTCGGGCACATCGGCGGCCTCAGAAATCGGCTTGAGACCTTTGTTGGCGTTGATGTATTGGGATCCTTTCACCTTGGGTGTGCTCGTCCACGACCGCGCATCATCCGTCTGGCCATGACCCGTGTGGTAGATCTTGCCGACCCGATAGGTATGATAACCGAGTTTCTTGAAGTATTGCGGCAAGGTGACGATGTCCGGCTGGATGTCGCGGAACTTGGTTTCCAAGTCCCAACATTGGGTTGTGTCGGGGCGTTGTCCGGTCAGCAGGCTGACCCGTGACGGACTGCACACCGCCTGCTGGCAGTAGGCGGCTTCAAACAAGGTCCCCATGGACGCAAGACGATCGATGTGGGGTGACTTCACCAGGTTGCTGCCATAACAGCCGAGTTCCGGTCGAAGGTCGTCCACCGCGATGAATAATACGTTGGGCCGCTTTTCGGCAAAAGCCGCGCCGGTGAGTGCCAGTGCGGAGAGGAGGGTGATTGCGGGGTTTTTCATGGATGGCGTGACTCCGGAAGGGCGACTCGCAAGCATACGCACCCTGCGGCCCGGTTCTTGTCGGGTTTTTCCACCAGCTCGTGGTTGCGGTCATTTCACGGCTGGAAATAACTGTTTTGCGCGGACGGCGTGCGGCGAGTCTTGGCGCAAGGAGGGCGGACACCGATCCGCCGCCGTCCATGAGGGAGCCATGGAAAGCGATTCTATCTGCTCATGGACTCCTCATGGGCAAGGCGGCCGGAGTCCGCCTCTCCTTAGGGCGTCAACGGCTCGCGGTTGCAAGTGGCAGCTCGCCGCGCAGGCGCATGAAGACCTTTCCGGCCCCATCTGCGACCGATGCGGGGATGGTGGCTTTCACCTGATGGATGTCGCCGTGGGCGGTGATTTCGAAATCCACTCCGCCATGGATGCCGCTTTGCTCGGGAATCACCACCGAAATCCATGGGCCCAGATCGGTGCTGTATTCCAAGGTCACCACCGCGGCGCCGCGACTCGCCTGATTGAGCTGGGTGAGATTCGCCTGCAGCGCGCCGTTGCTCTGGCTCACGGTCGGCAGCAAGCCGTTGGCGTCGTCCGCGGGATCTTGCGCGCCCATCAGCCAGGCCATGCCATCGGCCACACCGTCGCGGTTGGCGTCGTCGGCGAAGGTGACACTCTCGCCGCCGGCCCAGATTTCAAATGCGGTGGAAGGATTCGCTCCACCGACGGTGATCACCACGTCGGCAAAACTGCTGCCGAAACCGTCGCGGGTCGCCAGCCGCAGGGTATAGACCCCCTCGACGGTGAAGGCGGCGTCCGGGTTCAAAATCGAGGCGTCGGAGAATACGACCGGCCCCGGGCCCGAAACGACCGACCAGCTGTGGGTGAGCGGGTCATTTTCGGGATCGCTGGCCGAACCATTGAGGGTGGCGACGGCGGACGGCGCTCCCGGCGCGGCCGCCTTGTGGGGATGGGCGGCGGGCAGATTTCCCGCCAACCCCCACTTGTGGGCGAGGTAGCCTTCGATGGTTTGCCGCTCCGCCTGATTCACGGTCGTTTCCAGCAGGATCACTTCCGCCACCGCTCCGCTGTAGAAGAATTCGACGACGCCCGGATGTTGCCTTGCGCCGGCGCCCAAGCTGAAGCTGTTAGCAAACAACAGCGGGTTCCTGGCCGCCCCCGATGTTAGATTGCGCAAGTCCCCGCTTCCATCAAAGCCGATGAACCAATCCGTCGCCAAGGCATAGGTGTGGAGGTGGGCTCCCGCAAGGATCGTCGGCAAGGCGGATGAGGAGGCGGCCTGTCGTTTCGAGAAAGCCGTCGTGTCTTCGTCGAACACCGCCAGGACTTCGCCGGTGAAGGCTCCGGTGCTTGAGCCGTAGCCATCCCCCGTGCTGATTCCGCCTCCCGCGGTGGAGAGCAGGATCATCGCCGGGGTCGAGCTGGTGATTGCCGAGTTGTTAGCATGTACCATGAATACCGAGCGGATCTTCGCGCCGAGGCCGCTGCTAGTGAAAATGTAGTCTTGTGAGAAATCCACGACATTCAGCCCGTTGATCACGCGGTTGCCGGTGGCCGGTTGTCGGGTGGGTTCGCCCTGCGAGAGATGCTTGTTGTTGCCGCTCTTGTCATACCAGTGGGTGACCGCCCCGCCGCTGGCGCCTATCGAACCGGTATCCGCCGCGTCATACCAGGCGGTGGCGGAAATTTGCGCGGGCGTCCAAATCCCGTCCGCACCGAGCGCCACGGTTTGATCCGGTCCGGCAGCGACGACTGGCGGCGCGCTCCAGCGCGCGTATAACAGATGGTCTTCGGCGAGGGTGACGGGGGTCGCGGCAGTCACCGCGCTGCCGCCTGTGGCGGCCGAATACCAACCGCCAAATGAGAATCCGGGACGATCGGAGGTGGCCAGCGGTCCGTAAGGAGTGCCGAATTCCACCAGCTTGTCTGCCGGTTCGGCGGGACTGCCGCCGTTGGAGTTGAAAGTGACGGAGTAGGAAACTCCGGTCCACTGCGCATAAAGAAAGGTGCTACCGGTGATTTTAAAAGTGCTGCCCGCCGCCTGGCTGGTGCCGCTGCCATCGGCGGAGGTATTCCAACCGCTGAGGATGAAGCCGGGTTTCGCAAGACCGCCCGCCCCGAGGACGGTGACCATGGCCCCTGGTGCGTATGGGCTGCCGGCGTCCACGGGTGCGGTTCCGGCCGTCGCGCCGTTGTCCTGATAGATGACCGTCGGCGCGAGCCGCCGCGCAAGCTGGTCGAGGTAGAGCGATTGGGGAAACAGCGTCGCCGCGGAGCCGATCCCTTCGAGGTGGTCGGCCGGGGCGGTGTTGCCACCGGTGGGATTGGAGGCGTGGAAGGCGGTGCCGCTCGTCGCACGGGTGCCGATCACATATCCGTAATGGAGTTGTCCGCTGCGGACGATGGGATTGCTCGAGCTGGCATATCGCGTGCCGCTGCCGGTGGTGTTCCAATACACGGCGTGGGCGGAAGTGACGCCGTGGGGAGTGGTTCCCGAAAAAGTCCGATGGTGGGCGGTGTAGAAGCTGTTGTGGGCGTGGCACTGGTCCCACAAGTTCGAGTGGCTGAAGTGCATGTGGTTGTCACTGCCGGATCCACTGGTGTTGTAGCTGCCGGTGGAGCCGGTGGCGCGCTGGGTTTCGCGGTCTTCGCACTGGAAAAACACATTGCCGGAAGTGCCGCCGTGGGAGATCACAAACCCGTGCCGCGAGAAATCCGCGATGCTGTTTTTCACCAGACATTCATTGCTGGACTGCACCCGGTACATATAACCATTGCCGCCGCCGCCGCCGAATTGCGGACGCCGCATCTGGCAGTTCTGCACGGTGATGCGCATGGAACCTAACAGCGAAATGCCGTTGGAGAGTAGGTGGCAGGTGCTGGTATTGGTGGCGGCCTGGCGGCTATGGACGCTGCTGATCCAACTGTCGCGGACGTTTTGCACGCGGATCATCCAACTGGCGTGGGTGTCGTAGGCGGCCTTGGCGGGATCGGTGTAGTCGCTTTCGCCCCAGCCGGTTCCCGGGTGCTGGAGGTTGCCGATGGCGAGCGACTCGACCCCGACATTGGCCAACAGTCCGCCGATCGTGCGCACGCTGGCCAGGTCGCGCGTTTTCATGGCGTAACGCGTCGGGACATCCAGTTCGATCCAGCCCTCGGTGGCGTTGCTGGCGACAACCTCGCGGAGATAGGTGGAGCTGCTAGGACGGGATTCCCCCCACCACGTCTGCTGGTTGTTTTCGTTCACCCACTCGGCGGTAAAATTCCACTGGAGACGGACGATGTTGCCGGGAGCGAAGGAGCCGGCATTTTCCACCGGGATCCGCCGCGTCGGGCCGGGGAGGTCGGTGGTGAGGTTGCGGAGGGTGCCGGACGAGGTGGATAGCGGAGAAACCTGGATGACCGCCTTGCCGTTCATGGTGTAGGAGGTGTTCAGCAGGAAAGTGGCCCCGGTGCCCGCGCCGCGCAGCACGATGTTGGAGGTGGAGATGCGCAGGCAATGGGTGTTGCTGCCTTGGGGAGAGACCCGGAACTCGCCTGCGGGTAGGAACACCACTCCGCCACCGGCGACTGCGGCTGCGTTGATGGCATTTTGAATGGCCACGGTGCTGTCGGTCGCACCGGTCGGGTCGGCGCCATAGGTGGTCACGGCATCGAATACCGGCCCGGCGATGTTGGGGATGGCCACCTCGCCGCGCCGGTATCCGGCGAAGGAAAAATCCTGGATCAGCTTGTCGCTGGTGAAAGAGACGGAGTCGCCCGGGCGCTGCCAGTTTTCCGGATAGAGGGTGCTGCGCCAGGCCTGTGCTTCGGCGGCGAGACCACCGGCAAGCCAGAGCAAACCGAGGAAATTCCGACGTTTCATGATGCGGTTTTTTTTATCGAGCCATGGTCTGAAAAGCGATGCGAATTTCCGCTGCTTGCTTCGGCAGGATCCGGC